>NZ_APNG01000016.1:0-106489 GCF_040361255.1 Salinisphaera sp. T5B8
TACGCCAGCGTTAGGATCGCGAATTTACAGAAAGGGTGTTGCTTATTCGCCTTGTCGGCCTGGTCGATCAGCGCGGCGATATGGCTGGCGCGCGGCGCCGACGCGGTCGCGATACCGATACTCAGGGTGACATGCAGTGTATCGCCCCCGATCGTGATCGGCATATGCTGGATATGCCGACGCAGGGCCTCGGCGATCTCCTGCGCGCGCTGGGGCGTGGTATCGCGTAGCAGACTGGCGAATTCTTCGCCGCCGAATCGACACAGCACGCCGTTTGCGTGCAGCGCGCGGTCAATCGCCTTGGCCACGCGGCACAGAATGATGTCGCCCACGCGATGGCCGTAGGTATCGTTGACCTGCTTGAAGTGATCGATATCGATGAACAAGAGCGCGACCGGCGTATCGGCGTTCAATTCGCGGTTGGCTACTTCGAACAGGACACGGCGATTGGGCAGGCCGGTCAGTTCGTCGGTGCGCGCCAGACGATAGAGCTCGTGTTCGGCAACATCGAGACGTTTGATCAGCGATAACAGCGTGAGCATCATCGCCGGCATGATCGCCGGCATGATCGTCAGCGAGCAGGCCAGCGCGATTACATAACCGATTGCCCCGTGTGGCAAGCCCGCCAGTTCCATGCTGATACCGGTGACCGCGAACGCCACCAGGGTGGTTACGAAGGTGACCACCGCCGTGGCGCGCCATACACCGACACGCCGGACAAAGGCACGCATGCTCCAGGCCGAACGTTTGTCAGGCCCGGTTGCGGCATCCTGGCCCGGCGACCAGGCGTGGGATGCGGGCCCGCGATTGGGATCGGCACGCAATTCAAACACGGTTGCAATGCGACATGGCAATACGCTTGGCATGTAGTGGGCGGTATCGGCGCTGCGCGGCGCGGACTTAGGAATAACCCATAGGTTTATCCAATTCAAGCGCGCATGGGCAGCATGTCGGCTTGGTGCTAACGCTGTGCCGAGGCGCCAACGCCCTCGTCGGCATTGATATAGCGATGCGCCGCAAGGCCGAGCGCGGCCGCGGCCAGCGCGGCGAACCAGAGCCCATCGAGGCCGATGAGGGTATAGACACGCGCGCCGATCAGCGTGCCCATGACCAGGCCCAGCCAGAGCATGAGATACCAGGCCCAGGCCAGGCGATCGCCCTGGCCGAGCAGGGCGGCTGTAATACGTTGGCCGAGTTTGACCAGCGTGCCGGTCATATAGGTCAAACCGATGGTGACCTCGCCGTTGCGCTCGAACACCGTGTTTTCAGCCCCCATGGCCAGCGCCATGCACATGATGGCAAGCGTGCCCATGCCCACGTCGTGGCATATTGCGGCGATGCCCAGTAGCAAGGCGACGACCGCCACCACCGCGCTCGGGCGCCGGTGGCGCGCCCGCTGGCCGATGAGCGTGCCCAGCATCACACCGGCGACGAACAGGCCGATCAAGGCCGCCGGCAGCGCCGCTTTCGACCAGGCACTTTCAAGCCCGACACCCAGGCGCGTGGAATTGCCGCTCATGAAAGAGACGAAGTAACCGCCCAGGGCGATAAAGCCCATGGCATCGACATAGCCGGACAAGGCCGTCAGGCCGGCGGCAATCACACGTTCGCGGCGACGATAGCTGATCACGTGAACACAACTCGACAGGTTCAGGGACACAAAGACAGGCGCGCTGATTGTGCGCGGTCTGGCGCGCCGCGAAGACGAGTACGCGCGGCCGGTTATCGTACGCACCGTCAGGCCGGTATGCGAGTATGGCCGGTCAGCGAACGCAACGGCGCAAGCCATGACGGACACAAACGAGGCAACGATTCGTACCGGCATCGGTGGCTGGACCTACAAACCGTGGCGGGGCAGCTTCTATCCGCCCGATTTGGCTCAGAAGGATGAGTTGGCCTATGCCGCGGGCCAGCTCGCGACTATCGAGATCAACGGCACCTATTACCGTACGCAGAAGCCGGCCACCTTCGAACGTTGGGCGCAGGCGGTACCGGATGGTTTTGTCTTTTCGCTCAAGGCGCCGCGCTATGTGGTCAACCGCAAGCGCCTCGATGAGGCCGGCGAGGGCATCGCGCGTTTCGTCAACTCCGGCATCGTAGCGCTGGGCGATCGGCTTGGCCCGATTCTGTGGCAGCTGCCGCCGGCCAAGCCATTCGCAGCAGACGAATTCGGCGCCTTCCTCGACGCCCTGCCGGATTCGGTCGACGGGATGGGTTTGCGCCATGCCGTGGAACTGCGGCATGACAGCTTCGCCTGTAGCGAGGCGATTGACCTGTGTCGCGCGGCCGGCGTGGCGATCGTCTATGCCGATAGCGACGACTACCCGGCGATCGCCGATACCACCGCGCCGGATTTTGTCTATGCGCGACTACAACGCGGCGACAATGACTGCGATACCGGCTATTCTCCGGCCGCGCTCGATGAGTGGGCTACGCGCTTGCGAAACTGGGCCGAGGGCCGCCAGCCCCAGGATTTGCCCTGTGTCGATACGCAGGCGAGTCCGAGTACGTCGAAACCCAAGGATGTATTCGCCTATTTCATACGCGAAGGCAAGGTGCGTGCCCCGCAGGCGGCCCTGGCCTTGCAACAGCGTATCGACGCGTAAAGGGTCGCGCTTGTTTCCCAGCTCATCGACGAACGCGCGCATGTACACGGTTCCGGAAGTCATTTATCCGCAGATTACACAGATCGAAGAATAAGAAACCGCGTTCGTTCGCTGTGATGTTGCGCACCGGCCGCGCTCTTTTCATCTGCGGAATCTGCGAAATCTGTGGTTGCTCTTGAAGAACGAAGCCGTCACACAGTCGAGGACCGAAATGCGAATACAGCGTGCTGCGTCTGCGGATTGTCTTCAGCGCAATCCGTCTTTGCCTTATTCGCGTGTCTTCGCGTTCATTCGCGGACAACCTACCGGCTTGAGGACAGCCCGTTACGTTGCCATCAGCGGCTGGGCGGCGTGTCTTGCACCAGCGTGCGCCAGGCGTCGTAGGTGCTCAAGAAGACGTTACCGTTGAGTCGCTTTAGAAATTCGGTGTGCTGGAGCCGGTCCATGACCGGGCCCTTGACCTCCGCCAGGTGCAGCCGCACGCCGTGGCGGGCGAGCTTGTCGCTGATCAGCTCCAGGCTCTCCAGGGCCGAATAATCGATGAAATTGACCGCCGGACACATCAGCACCAGATCGGTCAGCCCCGGTTGCTGGCGGCGGATCTCGTCGACCACCTGCTCGAAAAAACGGGCGTTGCCGAAATAAAGACTTTCGTCGATACGCAAAATCGTGACGTGGTCGGCGGTTTGGACACCGTGACGACGAACATTGCGAAAATGTTCCGAATTCGGCATCAGGCCGACGATGGCATAGTGCGGTTTCGACGTACGATAGATATAGATCACCAGCGACAACGCCACACCGATCATCAGCCCGCCGCTCACGCCTAGAATCAGCGTGACTGCAAAGGTCGCCAGCTGGGCGAAGCCGTCCTGCCGGCTATAACGCCAGGCGCGGATAAACGAGCCGGTGCCGATCAGGCTCTGCACGGCCACGATGATGATGCACGAGAGGGTGACCAGTGGCAGATAGGCCAGCAGCGGCATCAGAAACAACGCGCTGGCGGCCACGCCGACCGCGGTCAGCGCCCCGGCGGCGCGGGTGCGGGCTCCGGCTTCGTCGTTGACGACCGAGCGCGACAGACTGGCGCTTACCGGAAACGCGCCGGACAGGGCCGACACCATATTGGCGGCGCCGAGCCCGGCCAGTTCGCGATTGGGCGCGACCTGCTCGTTGCGTGGGCCGGCCAGGGTCTGGGCCATGGACACCGATTCGGCAAACGTCACGATGCTGATCAAAAGCGCGGGCAACCACAGATACTGCAGCGATGCGATCGGCGGCAACGGCAGGGCCAGCGCGGGCAGACCAGCTGTCACCTTGCCCACGGTGGCGATGCCGTGGCCGTCGAAATCGAATGCCGCACTCGCGGCGGTGCTCGCCAGCACGAGCAGAATCGGGCCGGTACGGCCGAGCAGGCCTGCGGTGGTTTCGCCTATGCCGAGCGCGCTCAACAAGCCGGCCAGATACCAGCGGGTCGCGATGAGCCAGGCCAGACAAGTGCCAGCGAGGAGCACAGTCAGCGGTTCGAACGCCGCGCGATGTTGCCAGAGGGCTTCGACGATTGCCCACAGGGTCTGGCCGCTGGCCGGCACGCCGAGCAGGCGGCCGAACTGACTGGCCGCGATCAACACGCCCGAGGCCGCGATAAACCCGTAAATCACCGGCCGGCTGAGGAAGTTGATCAGAAAGCCCAGGCGCAGCGTGCCCATGGCTATGAGCATGACGCCGGAAAGCAGGGCGAGGGTAATGGCCGCGCTGGTGCTATCGATATCGGTATGGGCCGCCACCTGGGCCGCCGCCGCTGCGGTCATGATCGAAACCACCGCGAACGGGCCCACGGCCAGCGCACGGCTGCGTCCGAAGATGGCATAGGCCACCAAGGGCAGCATGCTGGCATACAGCCCGGTTTCGGGTGGCATGCCGGCGAGCAACGCATAAGCCAGCGCCTGAGGGATGAGCAGGGTGGTGACCACGAGCGCGGCGAGCAGATCCGCGACGAGCGCATCGCGCGGGTAGCCGCCGGGCTTCAGGCCCGCCCATAGCCGATCAAACTGCAACCGGCGCGCTCTCATGCGCGGCTGGCGGGGATCGATCGTTCGCCGCGGTGGGCGGGTCTGCGATTCATGGGCTCAAGGTCGCGCGTAGTCGATAGCACGGACTATAGAGCTTGGCGCGCTCGTGTACGAGCCACGGCCCCGAGGCGCTGTTTCCGACAGGCGCAGAACGACGCGCTCGACGCCTGGGCGTTCGCCTCGCGCGCTATGGCGGCGAGGCGAATGCCGGCGCATGGTCAGACCTTGAGCACCAGTTTGCCGAAGTTGCTGCCTTCGAAGAGCTTGAGCAGCGTATCCGGGAAGTTTTCGAAGCCTTCCACGATATCCTCGCGATGCTGGATCTTGCCTTCGGACAGCCAGCCGGCCAGGGCCTTGGCGGCCTCGCCGTAGCGATCGGCATAGTCGAACACCACGAAGCCTTCCATACGGGCGCGGTTGACCAGCAGCGACATGTAGTTCTTGGGCGCATACATGCCGTCGGTGGCGTTGTACTGCGAGATCGCACCACAGATCACGATGCGTCCCGTAAGGGCCAGATTGGCCAGGGCGTAGTCCAGTATCTCGCCACCGACGTTGTCGAAGAACACATTAATGCCGTCGGGGCAGTGTTGCTTCATTGCCTTGTAGACGTTTTCGTTCTTGTAGTCGATGGCTGCATCGAAGCCGAGGTCTTCGCTGACATAGCGGCATTTCTCAGCGCCGCCAGCGATGCCGACCACACGGGCGCCCTTGAGTTTGGCAATCTGGCCGACCAGCGCGCCGACCGCGCCGGAAGCCGCCGACACCACCACGGTTTCGCCTTCGGCGACACCGCCGACATCCAGCAAACCGAAGTAGGCGGTCATGCCCGGCATGCCCAATACGCCGAGATAGGCCGGCAGCTCGGCCAGGCGGGTGTCGACCTTGCGCGCATCGCGCCCGGCGACCACGGCATGGGTCTGCACACCGAAGTTGCCGGTCACCTTGTCGCCCTCGGCAAAGTCGGCGTGGTTGGACTTGAGCACGGTCCCGGCGGTGCCGGCGCGCATCACTTCGCCGATTTCCACGGGCTTGATATAGGACTTGCCGGCGTTCATCCAGCCGCGCATGGCCGGGTCCAGCGAAATATATTCGACAGCGACGAGGATCTCGTCGTTGCCGGGCTCGCCGATGGCCTCGCTGACCAGGTCCCAGTCACTCTGCTTGGGCAGGCCCTGCGGACGTTCGGCAAGACGAAATTGACGATTCTGATCGGTCGCACTCATGAAATAACGCGCTCTTGGCTAAACAAGTGCCCTGCACCTTAGAAGCTCGCAGGCCCGTGGGCAAGGGAAATCGAACGTACGTTCGATGGGCTCGGGCGTCGAGCCACGCCGCCGTCGCGACCTGCTAGCGTTTGCGAATCAGCAGATTCTGGTGTGCGTGGCCGATCACGCCGCTGGTGTCGTAAAGCGTGGCGCTGCTCAAACCGATGCCGCTGGGCTGGGCGATGGTTTGCGCGTCCACGCCGACCCATTCGCCTGCCGGCATGCGGTGTAGATAGACCGTCAGATCGGTGTTGGTAAACAGGTAGCGGTCGAAGGGCAGTACCCAGCTCAGGCCGTTGCCGAAATCGGCGGCCGCGGCCGCGCGCATGGCGCCGGTGGTCGCGATACCGTCGATCGCCGGAACGCGCAGTCGTAGCCAGGCCGCTGCCGGCCCGGCTTCACGGGTACTGCCA
The DNA here is from genome assembly GCF_040361255.1 of Salinisphaera sp. T5B8. NCBI lineage: Bacteria > Pseudomonadati > Pseudomonadota > Gammaproteobacteria > Salinisphaerales > Salinisphaeraceae > Salinisphaera > Salinisphaera sp. T5B8. The sequence goes on from NZ_APNG01000016.1 coordinate 6,360, forward strand.
CGGGCCAGGCGGATTTCCATGCCCTGCTCATGAAAGAAGGCACCGCGTGGCATGCCGGCTATATCGAAACCGTCGTCGCAATCGGCGGGCGCCGGTTCCAGCGTCTTGTCTGGCTGTGGCGGTACGGCCACGGGTTGTTCGCACAGCATGACGGCAATTGCGCGGGCAACCGGCGCGCCGTCGTGTTCCATTTGCAGGGTTATCCGGCGCGCGCTGCGCCCGCGACTGGCCTCGGCTTTTACGCGCAGTGCTGCCAACGGCACCGGGCGGGTGAGTTCGATCGTCAGGCGAGCGAGCGTGAATTCGGCGCCCGCGGTCTGTTCGGCCACATGCGCCAGCAGGGCAGCCGGCGCGCCGCCATGCAGAGCGTTTTCGTCCCAGGGGCCGCGGGCGAGTCGGGTCGGCAGAAAATAGTCGCCGTCGCGTTCGAAAATGCTTTGTGTCGTGTCGTTCACTGTCGCAACCCTGGGTCGATATTCAACAACGCCTGCGGCGGTTATGCTGCCACGATTCATACGCGTTACGGTGTTCGCTTTCGTTGGGGCAGCGGGCGCCCGATAACGGATTCGCCTATGTCCGATTCACATCGACATCGTTCGCAGACCGGGCCCCGTAATGCCCGTGGGCCGGTGCAGATCGGTTGGCGCGGCTGGTGGGCGATCGTGCGAAGGGTCAGTCGTGAATTCAACCGCCACGATATGACCATTACGGCCGCAGGCGTGTCCTTTCTTGCCCTGTTCGCGGTGTTTTCGGCCTTGGCGGCCTTTGTTGCCCTCTACGGGTTGATCGCCGACCCGCGTGCGATGGTCCAGGACATGCGCGCGCTACAGGGCTTCGTGCCGGCGGATGTGGTGTTGTCGCTGGTTGACCAGATGCGTTCGGTATCCAGCCGTTCGTTACCCAAGCTCGTGGCTGCGGGTGTATTCAGTCTTGTGGTCGCGGTGTGGTGTGCCCAGCAGGGCGTGGCGGCGCTGCTGCTCGCGCTGAATACGGCCTACCACGAGGATAGCAAGCGTGGTACCTGGTGGCGGCTGCTGAAGTCGTTGCTGGTGGCGATCGCGGTGATCATCGGTCTGACGATTACTGCCGTGCTGGCGATCGGCCTGCCCGTGGCCGCTTCACGCCTGGGCTGGAGTCTGTGGCAGGTTGAAGCGGTGCGCGCCGCGGGCATGGCGGTCGGCGGGTTGATTCTGTTGTTCGGTCTGGCGGCACTCTATCGCTGGGCGCCGGATCGACGCCCGCCACGCTGGCGCTGGGTCGGCGCGGGTGCAGCGGTCGTGGTTACGTTCTGGACCGTGGGTTCGCTGCTGTTTTCCTGGTTCATGGCGTATTCGAACTCGTATACCGCGTTGTACGGCTCACTTAGCGCGGTGGTGATTCTGCTGACGCTGATTTACGTAACCGTGGTCACGGTGCTTGTCGGCGCCGAGTTCAATGCCCAGATGGAATACGAAGTTGCAGAGGATACGACCGTTCACGCGCCGCGCCCGGCGGGCGAGCGGGGCGCGCATGTGGCGGATCACTCGGCCCGGTCACGGTAACGTGGCCTACCGTGTGAACGGTTGACCGACTGGTGTTGTCGCCAGATACTTCGCATTCCCGAAATCTCGTTTCACAAAAGAACCTCCGGTCCATGAACAGATCGCAGGTTCCCAGAATAAACAGGTGGCGCATGCGCGATATGGAGGCATTCAGGGCCGAGGTTCGGTCCTGGCTGGAAGAAAACTGTCCGGAGGAAATGCGCCAGCCGCTGGCCTCCGACAAGGATCACGTCTGGGGTGGGCGCCAGTGGGAATTCGCGTCCGACGCCCAGCGGGTCTGGTTCGAGCGTATGGTGGCCAAGGGCTGGACTGCGCCGGCCTGGCCGGTCGAATATGGCGGCGGCGGCATGAGCCCGGCCGAACACGAAATCTTCAAGGCTGAGATGAAGCGCATCAACGCGCGTAGCCCGGTCAGCAATTTCGGCTTCTGGATGCTCGGCCCGGCGCTTCTGAAGTTCGGTTCCGAAGAACAAAAACGCGAGCACCTGCCGGCGATCGCACGGGGCGAAATTCGCTGGTGCCAGGGCTATTCCGAGCCCAACGCCGGTTCCGATCTGGCCAGCCTGAAGACCTCGGCGGAAATCGACGGCGATGCGTTCGTGGTCAACGGCCGCAAGATCTGGACCTCCTATGCCGACCGGGCCGACAAGATGTTCTGTCTGGTGCGTACCGATCCGAACGCCAAGAAGCAGGCCGGTATTTCCTTCATCCTGCTGGATATGCAGACCCCGGGCGTATCGACCCGGCCGATTCAGCTGATTTCCGGCGAGTCGCCGTTCTGCGAAACCTTTTTCGACGATGTGCGCGTACCGCGTGCCAATCTCGTGGGCGAGCTCAACCAGGGCTGGACGATCGCCAAGTATCTGCTTACCCACGAGCGTGACAATATCGGCGGCGAACCGCCGGGCCTGCTCAAGGGCCGCGATCTGGCCAAGATGGCGCTCGAAGCCGTGGGCGCGGATGAACAGGGCCGGCTCGACGATCCGATGCTGCGTGCGGATATCGCGCGCCTGGAGATCGATGCCATGGCATTTCGTGCCCTGGTGGAACACACCCGCGCCAAGGCAGAAGCCGGCGAAGGCGTGGGCGCGCGTTCGGCGATGCTCAAGTATTACGGCACCGAGCTGAACAAGCGTCGCTACAACCTGATGATGGACGCCATGGGCGGCCAGGGCCTGGAATGGGACAGCCAGCGCACCCAAGGCGGGCGTTATGCACGCGAGTGGTTGCGTTCGAAAGGCAACTCCATTGAAGGCGGCACCTCGGAGATCATGCTGGGCATCATCTCCTCGGCCGTGCTCGAACTCCCCAAAGGTTAGCGAGGCAGTCCCATGATTCTGAACGAAGAACAACAGATGCTCGCGGATCTGGCCGAGCGTCTTTTTGCCGACAAGGCGAGTGTGGATACGTTGCGCGCCATTCGTGCGGGCAGCCACGGTAGTGATTACGATCGCGAGCTCTGGCAGGCGATGGTGGAGTCCGGGCTGACCGGTATTCTCGTGCCCGAGGACCACGGAGGCATGGATTTCGGCCTGGTCAGCGCGGGGCTGGTCGCACGGGAAGTCGGCCGCCGGCTCGCGCTCACGCCGTTTCTGTCGACGGCCGTGCTGGGCGCGCTGGCGATCAGCCGTGCCGGCAACGAAGCACAGAAAAGCCGCTGGCTTGGCGGGATCGCCTCCGGTGAATGCATCATGGCGCTGGCGGTCGACGAGCATGCCAAGCATCGGCCCGAGCGCGTATCCACCCAGGCTACGGCCTCGGACGATGGCTATACGATTACCGGCTACAAGACGCTCGTGCTCGATGCCGCGAATGCCGATGTGCTCATCGCCAGCGCCATGCTGGACGATAAGCCGCGCCTGTTCGCCATCGAGGCCGCGGATGCCGGCGTGGATATCGAGCCGGTGGTGTCGCTGGATACCCGCAGCATGGCGGATGTTCGCCTGGACGGCGCAAGCGGTCAGTTGCTCGATGGCGACGAGACGGTACTGGATACCGTGCTCGATGCCGGTCGTGCCATGCTGGCCATGGAACTGGTCGGCCTGGCCCGGGCGGTGTTCGAACGCACCTTGTCGTATCTGCGCGAACGCAAACAGTTCGGCCAGCCGATCGGTGCGTTTCAGGCGCTCCAGCACCGGGCTGCACATCTGTCGGTGGAAATCGAGATCAGCGAAGCGATGGCGTTTCAGGCGCTCGCAGCGTTCGATACACAGGCCCCGGATGCCGGCAAGCAGGTTCTCGCGGCCAAGGCCCGTGCGGCCGAAACCGCGCGTCTGGCCAGTGCCGAAGGTGTGCAGATGCACGGCGGCATGGGCATGACCGACGAGTTCGATATCGGTTTCTTCATGAAACGCGCGCGTGCTGCCAGCGAGCTGCTTGGCGATGCCAATTTCTGTACCGAGCGTTTCGCCCGCGCCAGCGGTTATTGAGCCCGCATAGGCAGAGGAAAACGAATCCGCCGGCATGAAACCGGCGGATTCGTATCGCCGACTCGCTATTGGCCGGGCTTTTTGGGTTGAATACCCGTGCCCTTGACCCGTTCCATAGTGCCGTCGGGAAAGACCAGAATCGTCTCGCCGCCGGAAGCGGCGGGGCCGATGGTGCCGCCCTTGGCCAGCGCCTGCATGCCGGCCTCGAACTGTTCGCGGGTAATGCCGTCGGCGGAACTGTTCTTGTCTGCGTTTTCGATCGTGGCCGAGGTATCGAAGGAATCGTAGAGATTGCCGATTTCGTAATCCGCCTGCGCTTCTTCGCGGCTGAGTAACCCGTCGTCATTACGATCGAGCTGGTGGAACTTGTCGGCGATACGGATATCGCCGGTCCCGTCGGCACGGGCGGATTCGACGGACGACGTTGACTGCGCGAAGCTGCTAGCAGCCACACTGGCGAGTATGGCAATCGACAGGGCAGTGGTGATTTTCGAGCGCATACGATTCACACGGGTTCGGGCCTGAACTGAATTTATCGCGTCGCTCGTCGTTGCGCCAGACGCGCGCGCCGACCCGGGTTTACTGGCGACGCGGGTCGGTGACGTGGTCGGGGTTGTAAGGCCCCAGCGGCAGCCCCTCGCTACGATCGCCCACCATATTGAAATTCGCCATTCGTGCGACTTCGCGCGTACGCCCGGCGCTGGTATCCACGATCTGTTCGACCAGGGCGACGATCACCGCACCCAGCAGACCGCCCTGATTGTTGTTCGAGCCTTCGACCGCCCGCGCCGAGCCATCCCAGAGCAGGGTGCCGGTATCGGCATCGATCAGCCGTGCCGATACATCGACGGTCGTATCCGACGAGAGCACGTGATACTTCTGGCCCCAATCTTCGATGGTGGTATAGAGCACGGCATCCGGGCCGATGATCCGGTCGATCTTGTCCAGCGGTACCGACTGCATCTCGGCCGGCTCCGAGATCCCGTTTTCCTTCATGAAGGCATCCACCACGGCCACCGGATAGACGTAATAGCCGGCTTCTGCCAACGGGCGGGTCACGGTCGACAGGTAGACATAGGGCGCCTCCACGTCAACGGAATTGTTGACCGGTGGCAACACCAGAATCGAACGCGGCGGATCGGCACGATAGGCGCTGTAGTCGTAGCCGGGTGAGGTCGCACAGCCGGTTGCCAGCAGCGCGCCCGCGAGCGCCGTACAAAAAGGGAGATAGCGTCGAATCATGTCAGCTCCCGGTCTCGATGCGTTCGATGAACGTCGTCATGAATGCGCTGGACTCGGGATAGAGGCGGCGTTCGATCGCGAACTGGTCGACGGCGGCGGCCTCGTTGCCCTGCATGTACTGCATGTAGCCCAGCTGGGCATGGACGCCCGGCGGCACGCGCTTGCCCTCGGCTTCGCTGCGTTGGATATCCGCCTGTAGTTTCTGTACCTGCAGGCCGGGTTCAGCCGCGCCCGGCTGGGTATACATCGTATAGATCAGCTGTTCGTATTCGCCCCAGCGATAGAGCGGCTCGGGCTGGGTCACGCAGCCGGACAGCACCAGCGTGGCCAGCACGGCGGCCGCTGCGCTGGTGTAACCACGGTATGGTCGTGCGCCGCTCATGAGCCACGCACCGGCGACCAGGCGCCATTTTCCATGGCCTGGGTGAGCTTGTTCACGGCCTCGGTGATGGCGAGATTGAGCACCTTGCCGTTGAGCGTGGCGTCGTAGCCGGCCGTGCCGCCAAAGCCGGCGACCTGACGATTGCTGAGTTCGTATTCGCCCGCGCCCTGAACCGAATAGATGATTTCCGAAGTCGAGACATCGACCACGTTGAGTGCGACCTTGGCATAGGCGAGTTGGGTCTTGCCGGCGCCGAGAATGCCGAACAGTTGCATGTCGCCGGTGGTACGCCGGCCGAACTCGGTGACATCGCCGGCAATTGCGACCTGGGCGCCCTTGAGTGTTTGCTGCTGGCCACGAATGCGGGCTTCTTCGGCGATCTGCCTCATGTTGTCGCGATCGACCACGGCAAAGCGGTTGGTCTGTTGCAGATGCGTCTTGAGAATGGTCTTGGCCTGGCTGCCGAGACGATCGGTGCCATCGCTGAACAGGCCCTGACGGTAGGTCGAGCGATTCTGAAAATTGCCGACCACGAGCACATAGCGCGGCCCGTTATAGGCCGTGCCGTAGCTGGCGACCGTTTCCGGCTGCACGCTCCGATGCGATTCCGTGGCACAGCCGGCCAGTAGCAACAAACCGATGACGAGCGCGACCAATACGCGCGCCGACGCTGTATGACGATTCAACATCTCGATGATCCCCTAGTACGACAACGAGGCGGTTTTCTGGTGCTCGTGTCGTGTGCCCCGAATACTGGTTGCACTATAAACGGTCGGCCGGCCTGTAAGGCAAGCGCGTTTTCCTCGCCGAAGCCGATAAGCACAAAGCCATTGGCGGACAAGGCTGGCCAAAGACCCTGCCGACACGCCTACTGTGTAAACGGCGTACCAGGCGCCGGATAACGCGCGTTACCGTAGCGTGGCTCAGCGTGGGCGCTTGCGCCGCTTGGCCGTGCGCGATGGTTTCTTGGGGCCGCTGTTTCGTGTATTCCGGCTGGCGAGTTGCGCCGCGGCCTGGCCGATTTCGCTACCCAGCTTGCGATAGTTTTCGAAGCGGGCAGCATCGAGTTCGCCTGTCTCGATCGCGGCCCGGATCGCGCAACCCGGTTCGCCGATATGCCGGCAATCGCGAAACCGGCATTCCAGGGCGAGCGCCTCGATATCGGCAAAGCCGTCTTCGCGCAGGTCTTCCTCGCCGGTGGGCTTGAGTTCCCGCATGCCGGGGGTGTCGATCAGGCAGGCATCGCCGGCAAGCGCGATCAGGCACCGGTGGGTGGTGGTATGGCGTCCACGCGCATCGCTCGTGCGTACCGCGCCGGTTTTCATGACCTGTTCGCCGGTTAGGGTATTGGTGAGCGTGGACTTGCCGACCCCGGAACTGCCGACCAGCACCGCGGTAATGCCCGGCGCGAGCCAGCGCTTGAGCACGTCCACGCTCGCGGGGTCGCGTGCGTTGAGCGTACACACCGCAACGCCCAGGGCGGCGAGGGCGTTGGTCGCGCGCGCGATGACGCCCGGGTCGTGATCTTCGGCAATATCGGCCTTGGTGAGTACCACCACCGGCTGTGCGCCGCCGCCCACCAGTAACAAATAGCGTTCGATACGGCGGATATTGAAGTCGCCATCCAGACTGGAGACGATGAATACGATATCGATATTCGCGGCGATGATCTGTTGGCCGTAGTGCTTGCCGGCGCTGCTGCGTTTGATCGCGCTACGCCGTGGCAGCAGGGCGAGCGCCCGGGCCAGACTTTCCTCGCCGCCGGTTACCAGCAGCCAGTCGCCCACGGCGGGGCGTTGTTCGGCGTGTAGGCGCGGGCGCTGCCAGTCCGGCAGCGATTCCACCGGGTAGCTGCGCTCGATATCTTCGGCCACGAGGTAGCCGCTGCGATGCTGTTCGACCACGCGGGCCGGGCGGGCCAGCGAATATTCGCTCTGCAGCGCGGCCCACGGCCCGTCGGCTGCTCGCGTCGTTGCATAGGGCCAGCCGATCTGGCGCAGCGCGGCGATATCAGGCATCGCCGCCGTCGCCCATGCCGTAACGCACGGCTACCACATCAGATCGTCGGGCACCTGGTAGTCGGCATAGGGATCATCCGGGTCCGGCGTGTCGTCGGCCGGCGTCGCCAGCCAGATCCGATTGGGGATGAGCGGCTCAAGGCGTTTGGCGACCTCGGCGCTCACCAGCGACGTCTTGCCCTGATAACGCACGATGGCCATACGTCCCGCCGCCAGGGCCTTGCGCTGGCTGTCGCTGACCATCAGCCGCTTGATCTTGCCGTTGACGTTGTAGTTGTAGGCCACGGCTTGCTCGTTGTCGCCTTCGGCGGCCACGCGATTGCGCTCGATGATCTGCACCGCTTTCTGCTGGCGTTCCTGGGCTTCGCGCTGGGCCTTGCGCTGTTCGTTCAGGCGCCGGTCGTAGTCGCGTTTGCCGGCCTCTTTGGCGGCGACTTCGCGTGCCACCTGATCCTGTTCCTGTGCTTTTTTCGGATCGCGGCGCGCGGCCTGGGCCTGGCGGGTCTTGTCACGGCGAGCCTTCTTGGCCTGCTTGGGTTTGGCAAGACCGGCTTGCAGCAATTGTTCCTGCAGGGATTTCGACATCGGGTGTCTCGATACGAGCGTTCGTGGCTTGGGCCATTCTAGCGAAGGCGGGCACCCACGCGCAGCCATCGGTCATGGCGCCGTGATTGCCGCTGGCATGAAAAGTTGCTGAGACGGCTCGGTTTGGCGCTACGCTGGGGGCCTGCGCATCTGCAGGGAGAAATCGCTGATGAAATTTTTCACATCCATGCTTTCGATCGGATTACTGGTTTTCGCGGCCAATAGCGCAACGGCCGCGCCGCAGGGCGAGACGGCGACGCAAACCGCCCAGGGCCCCGTTACGCTCTATCCGATTCAACACGCGAGCTTCGTGCTCGAATGGAACGGCCAGACGATCTATGTCGATCCGACCCAGGGCGCGGGCGCCTATGCGGGGCTGGGCACGGCGGATATCGTGTTGCTCACCCATGCGCACGGCGACCACCTGGATCGGGCCACGCTCGGCGGGCTGGATCTGCGCCGCGCGCTGGTGGTCATGCCGCAGTCGGTGGCCGATGAAATCGGCGACGACTACGGCTATGCACAGACGATCATGGACAACGGCGAGACGGTGCACACGGATGCCGGCGTGGGTATTCATGCCATGCCCATGTACAACCTGCCGCCCAGCGAGGACGCCTATCATCCGAAGGGATGGGGCAACGGCTATGTGCTCACACTGGCCGACAAACGCATCTATATTTCCGGCGATACCGAGGGCATCGACGAAATGCGTGCGCTCGAGGATATCGATGTCGCCTTCGTGTGTATGAATCTGCCCTATACGATGGATGTCGAACAGGCTGCCGATGCCGTGGCCGATTTTGCGCCAGCGGTGGTCTATCCCTATCACTATCGCGGTCAGGACACCGCCATATTTCGCGACCGGCTGGCCGAAGCTGATGTCGCCACCGAAGTCAGGCTGCGCGACTGGTATGCGCGCGATTAACCCCGCGTCCAACAGCCGGCTTGATCAGCTGTTTTCAACGCACGCGAAAAATGAACGCGGGCTTGATTGTGGACGAAACGCAGTTGGCTGTGCTCAAGCAAACCGGTTGTCCGCAAATGAACGCGAAGACACGCGAATACGGCGAAAGACAGATTCCTTAAAGGCCAGGTGGTTTGCTGTTTACGCCGCATGCTCGACTGTTCACCTAGTCAAGCACCGCCTTGTATTCGCGTTTATTGGCGTGCATTCGCGGACCGTTTTTTCGTTTTTATGCCGGGTTGATAATCAGGCTTTGGCGACCTGATCACGGCCGTCGCGCTTGGCGCTGTACATGGCCAGATCGGCCCGTGCAACCAGCGACCGCAGTTCCTCGGTGGGCTGGTATTCGGCCGCACCCACGCTAATGGTGCAGTCGATGATCTGTTCGCTGGCGCGAATCGGGTGACTGGCCACGGCAGCACGAATGGCATCGGCCACGCGGATGGCGTTGGGCAGGGTGCAGTCGCTGAGCAGTATCAGGAACTCGTCGCCGCCCCAGCGACACAGGGTGTCATTGTCGCGCAGATGCGAGCGGAAGATATCGGTCAGCGTGTAGAGCACGAGATCGCCCGCGGCATGCCCGTACTGGTCGTTGATCTGCTTGAAATGATCGATATCGATCGCCAGCAGCGACAACGGCGCATTGTTGCGTATTGCATGATTACGCACCTGATTGAAGATGGCCTCGAACAGGCGCCGGGTCGTGCAGCCGGTGAGCGTGTCGGTGCCGGCCATCTGCTCCAGCCCCTGCTGGTAGTTGCGTACCGCATACCAGCCCAGCGCGACCACGAGTGCGGCAATGGCCAGGGCGACGGCAATGTTGATGAGCAGTGCACCCAGCACCCGGGCCTCGGTCGAGGACTGGGCCTGCTGCACGATCAGATACCAGTTGAACTCCGGAATCAGGCGACTGTTGACATAAACACGCCGGCCGTCGTCGTTTTCATAGCTCACCGATGCGCTCGGGTTGGCCAGGATCGTGGTGGCGATATGCTGCATGCCGGGTCGGTCACGCAGGGTGTCCGGGCCTACGAAATGGGGCCCGCGCAGGGTGACGCGCCCCTGGCGGTCGGTCAGGTAGATTTCGCGGTCGTAGCGGGTCTGGTAATTGGCAATGAGTCGGGCCACGGAGTCGACCGATAGCCCGATACCGGTCACGCCGATCAGGCGGTCCCGATAGTTGGTCACGCGATAATTGACGAAAATGGTCAGGCGACTCAGATCCGCCGTGTCGGTGTCGACATTGATTTCGTAGGGCGCATTGAGCTTGCGTGCACGAAAATACCAGGCGTCCTGCGGGTCGTCGCGGGATACCTGTTTGAGCACACCGTCGGCGTGGTAGTAGTTGCGTGTCTTTTCGGAGACATAGAACGCCGTGGTGGTGTCGTATTTCTGCTGGATCTCCTTGAGATAGCGGACGATCTTCTCGGGCTCGTCCTCGCCGTCGATAGTCCAGTCGCGCAGCAATGTATCGTGCGCCATCAGCGATGAAATGAGCACCGAACGCAACAGATCCTGCTCGATTTCCGAGTAGATGTTGTCGCTGGTTAGCGGCAGTGTCTCATCGGCAATATGGCCGCTGACCGAATCCTCGGCCAGGAAATAGCTGATCACACTGGTGGCAATAAAACCGAGCACAAGTACGCCCGCCAGCGCGATCGCCGAATAGAGTTTCTTTCGACCCAACATTGATTCGTTCCGAAGTCGGTCGGATGGCCGCAGGTAGCCGCTGGCGGCGACTGCCGTATTGCCCCGTAGGTTCCCCCTGGGCAAGCTTAATCGCTTGGGCCGGCCTTGGGGAGCATAGCCGGCTGGTAGACATTCAGCCGTGGCGTTCTAATCTCATGAATAACCGATGGATTGGTCAGATGAAGCAAATGAAAGGTTCGGGCGCCGCGTTCGTTTCGAAGCCCGGCATTCTCGTGGCGGTGATCTGCGTCGTGCTTGTGCTTGCCGGCTGTTCCGGCGCGCCCGACGCAGACGATGTGGCGCCCTTGCTCGAGAACCAGCTAAGGCAACAACTCGATAGTGCCGAATCGACGATGCGCGCGCTCGGCGGCGAATCGGGCGTGGATCTCATGCGCGCCATGGGCGCGCCCGATCCCGCGGACATTCATGTCGAAAATGTCGAAATTCTCGAGTCTCGTGCGCTCGAGCACGACGACTATGCGCTGGATGTGCGCTACGACATCGTCACGGCCGACGCGCGTCGGGTTCAAACAACCACGGTGCGGGTCAACGAGGGCGACAACGGTTGGCGTTTGCTGCCCTGAGCGCCGATCAGGAAAGCTCGGCGTCGCGATCCGAGAGTGCGCGACCAGCCACGAATCAGCCTCCACGCGGGTGGCCGCGACACGCCGTTGGCAACCCGCAAAAATACCGTGCAGACCGAGAGATAGCGCCGTTCTGATTGCAAGCGATTGCAGGTAACATCTCAACAGATTCGGCTATCTTGATGAGAACATGGTATTAATTTTGCTTCGACATGTTCTTCGAATATGAGTGACCGGCAAGGAGGCGACCGTGCCAGACGATCATCGGCCATACCCGCGCCGCTTCGCGCTCGTGGGGATCGCGCTCGCGATCGGGGTGCTCGGCTGCTCGAGCAGCCAAGCCGATAGCGACGCCGGCTGGCAGACGCTCGAAGTGACGGCGACTTCGTTCACCCTCGCCGAGGAAGAAACCAAGCAGGGCAATATCGGCCTTACCGCCTTCGGCGATCAGCTCGAGCCGGGCGACAAGGCGATCGCCGTATCGCGCGACCTCATCCGGTTGGGACTCACACACGGTACCAAGGTGCGCGTCGAGGGCCTGCCGGGCACCTATACCGTGCAGGACAAGATGCACCGCCGCTGGCGCAACAAGATCGACATCCTGTTCAAGAAACGCAAGCGTGCGCTCGAATGGGGGCGCAAGAACATCGAGATCCAGTATCAGGTCGCCGATGCGGGCTGACGCGAGGCCGCGCCGCGCGCGGCGTTTCTACGATTTCAGGCGATAGCCGGTTTTGAATATCCAGGCGACGAGCACGAGACAGGCGGCCAGAAACATCCCGATCATGCCCAGACTGACGAAGATGTTGACGTCGGCCACATCGTAGAAGCTCCAGCGAAACCCCGAAACGAGATAGACCACGGGATTGAGCAGGGTGATCTTCTGCCAGATCGCCGGCAGCATGTCGATGGAATAGAACGTGCCGCCCAGAAACGTCAGCGGCGTGACGATTAGCAGCGGCACGATCTGGAGTTTTTCGAAATTGTCGGCCCAGATGCCGATGATGAAGCCGAACAGGCTGAACGTGATCGCGGTCAGGGCCAGAAACAGCAGCATCATGAAGGGGTGCGCGATGCTGATGTCCACGAAGAAGAACGACGTGCCCAGAATGATCAGCCCCAGTGCGGCCGACTTGGTGGCCGCCGCCCCGACATAGCTGATCACGATTTCCACATAAGACACGGGTGCCGAAAGCAGCTCGTAGACGGTGCCGATGAACTTGGGGAAATAGATCGCGAACGAGGCATTGGAAATGCTTTGTGTCATCAGCGAGAGCATGATCAGCCCCGGCACGATGAACGCGCCGTAGCTCACGCCCTGGATTTCGTTGATGCGCGAGCCGATGGCGGAACCGAACACGACGAAATACAGCGACGTCGAGATCACCGGCGAGACCACGCTCTGAAACAGCGTGCGCCAGGTGCGCGCCATTTCGAACTTGTAGATCGAGGCGATGGCGTGGAGGTTCATGCGTCGTTCCTTGTGTCCGGGGGCGTCGGAGCTTTCACCAGATCCACGAAGATTTCTTCCAGCGAACTTTGCTTGGTGTCGACATCGCGCAGGCGCAGGCCTGCGTGGTCCAGATCGCGAAACAGCGCGTTGATGCCGGTGCGCTTGTCGTTGGCGTTGTAGGTATAGACCAGTGCATGGCCGTCGTCGCTACGCTCCAGCCGATGCGCATTCAGGGCGTGCGGGATCTGCGTGATCGGTGTCTCGAGTTGCAAGGTCAGCCGTTTTTCGCCGAGCTTGGTCATCAACTCGTGGGTCTGTTCGACGAGCACGATTTCGCCAGCGTTGATGACGCCGATGCGATCGGCCATCTGTTCGGCTTCTTCGAGATAATGGGTGGTCAGGATGATGGTCACGCCATGCGCGCGCAGCGACCGCACGACGTCCCACATGCTGCGTCGCAGTTCCACGTCCACCCCGGCCGTGGGTTCGTCGAGAAACAGAATTCGCGGTTCGTGCGACAGCGCCTTGGCGATCATCACCCGGCGCTTCATGCCGCCTGAGAGCGTCATGAGCATGTCGTTGCGCTTGTCCCAGAGCGACAGGTCCTTGAGTACCTTTTCGATATGCGCGGGGTTTTTGGGCTTGCCGAACAGCCCGCGGGAAAAACTCACGGTCGCCCAGACGGTTTCGAAGGCATCGGTGGTGAGTTCCTGGGGAACCAGCCCGATCAGCGAGCGTGCGGCGCGATAGTCGCGGATGATGTCGTGGCCGCCGGCCTCGACCGTACCGCTGCTGGGATTGACGATGCCACAGATGACATTGATCAGCGTCGTCTTGCCGGCACCGTTGGGCCCGAGCAGGGCGAAGATATCGCCGTCGGGAATATCCAGGTCGATGCCCTTGAGTGCGTGAAAGCCCGACTCGTAGCGCTTTTCCAGGTTGCGAATCGATATGATCGGAGCCAACGTTTCGTCCTTGTCGTGGGCGGCGTATACGAACCAGCGTCGATGCGCCGCGCCCGGGCCAAGCGCGTAGGTTACGGCGCTTTGCGCACAAGGCAAATGAAAAGCCCCTGCATCCGTTCGCCGCGCGACTGGTGTAGGCTCGATACAGTCTTTCAAGGAGTGACGAATGATTGGCTATGTGACCCTCGGCGTACGCGACATGACCCGTGCCAAAGCGTTCTATACGGACCTGCTCGCGGATCTAAACGCGCGCGTGCTACTGGATATGGGGCGTATCTGCTTCATCGGCCAGAAGGTGAGCGAGCCCATGCTGGCCGTGTGCATCCCCTACGACGAACAGCCGCAACATCCGGGCAACGGCACGATGGTCGCCATTCCACCCGGTTCCAAGGCGGCGGTCGATACGATCTACCACAAGGCCATCGAGCTCGGTGCGCAGTGTGATGGTGAGCCGGGCCAGCGTATCCCCGACCAATTCTATGGCGCCTACGTGCGCGATCCCGATGGCAACAAACTCGCCTTCTATCATTTCGGCTGAACGCAGGCGCATACCGTGCGCGATCGGTAACGGTGGCCGCACATGAGCGGCGCATCACCGATGGCCACGTTTCATCCGCTGCTCAAGGCGTTTCATTGGCTCGTGGCGGTGCTGGTGTTCGCAATATGGCCGCTGGGCAAGGTGATTTCGTTTGTGCGCGACGATGCCAAGACCGGCTTCTATCTCTGGCACGAGTCGCTGGGTTTTCTCGTGCTCTGGCTCATGCTCGCGCGCCTGTGCGTTCGTTTTCTCACCGAAACACCGGCCCGCGAACCCATGCCGCTCATGCAGGCGTGGGTGGCCGATGGCGTGCAATGGGCGCTGTATCTGGTACTCATCGCCATGCCGATCAGCGGCTTTCTGGCCACCAATGCCCACGGTTTCGCGCTGCAATGGTTCGGTGTGCTGCCGGTCTGGAGCCCGATCGATAAATCGCCGGCGATCGCGCCGGTGCTATCGGCTGTGCACTACTGGCTGAGCTGGGTGCTGCTGGCGCTGGTGACGCTGCACATCGCCGGGGCGCTGTTTCATCGTGTCGTACGCCGCGATCACACGCTCGATCGGATGCTCTAAAAGCAGCGTTTGTGCGGCGTTGCCGGCTACGTAATAGCCCGGATACTGCACCTTGCAAAATCGGCCCAAAGTAACTGAACACACATGCAATCCCGCGTGTGTCTGAGCGGCAGGTGTGCCGCCGTATGCAGTCGCCCTCCGCTATGCCCTTGGGCCGCGGCGTGGCCGCTGTATCCGAGAATCCAACCGTTCGGCACGCACGAGCGCGCGCCGACGTTTTACGGAGTACTCCCATGGTCGATGATGATCGCAAGAAAGGTACGGCCGACCGCGTCAAGGGCGCCGTCAAGGAAGGCGTGGGCAAGGTGACCGGCGACGAAGAAAAAGAAGCCGAAGGCAAGGCCCAACGCAAGACTGGCAAGGTCCAGGACAAGGTCGGCAAGGCCAAGGACAAGGTTCGCGACAAACTCTAGGACTAGCCTGTCTCCGGCCGCGGCCCAAGGCCGCGAAACCGTAGACTCAAAGCGCGCCGGGTTCTGCCTGGCGCGTTTTTTTTGCGCTAGTTGTCGCTCGACTCGAAGGCCCTGCGACGTTGTTCGATCTTGTCGCTCAAGGGCCGCGATTCGGATTCGAACTGGCTACGGCGGGTATCGAGCAGGCTGTCGCGTACGCGGCCACTGTTGGTGACGCCACTGGAATAGCTGCTGCTGCCAGCGGATATGCCGAGGTTGGTACGCCTGTCGCTGCTGTCGATCACCGACATATTGCCCGAGCGCGATGTGTCGTCATCGTTGATCGCACGTTCACTGCCGGTAATAGCACGCTCGCTGCCGGTAATCGCGCGATTGCTGCCGCTGATGGCGCGCTCGCTGCCGGTAATCGTGCGCTGGGCAAACGCATTGCCGGTTACGCCGAGCAAGACACAGGTAACGGCGAGAATACGAAGGGTCATGGCGATCTCCCGGCCCGTGTGGACCGTTCGGGATGTTGCGGGCCGCCGCTTGGTGAGGCGACGGCCGTCGAGACTTCGATTATGGCGCGGCCGCTGCTTGCATGCTACAGGCGTGTGCGGGCTCGGGCATGCAGAACGGCGATCATCCAGATCGCCAGCCCACCCAGCGCAAGCAGACTGCCCACGAGGCCGGTCGAACGCAGCCCGAAACCGGCAGCCAGTGCCAGGCCCGCGACCCACGGCCCCAGCGCGTTGGCCATATTGAAGGCTACATGGTTGAGCGCGGCGGCCAGATTCTGTGCATCACCGGCCACATCCATCAGGCGGGTCTGCAATACCGGTCCGAGCGCACCACCGATGCCGATACAGAATACGTTCACGCTAATCAACCAGGCATTGCCCGCGGTCAGTGGGAAACAGGCCAGGGCAATCGCACTCCAGACCAGCAGCGCGCCGGCCGTAGGCATGAGTGCGCGGTCGGCGAATCGTGGCAAGACGGCGTTGCCGAACGTCATGCCCAGCCCGAAGATACACAGCACCAGCGGAATCCATTGTTCGGACATGCCGGTAACCTGTTCCAGTGTCGAGGTTACATAGGTGTACACCGCGAACATGCCGCCGAAGCCGACCGCGCCGATGGCCAGGGTCAACCAGACCGACGTCCGAGCAAGCGCGCCCAGTTCGCGTATGGCGCTGGCGTTTTGGGCGGCGCGGTCGCGGGGCGCATAAATGGCGATCAGCGCGACCGCGGTCAAGGCGATGGCGGTAATCACCCAATAGCCGCTACGCCAACCTGCGGCATGCCCCAGCCAGGTGGCCAGCGGCACACCGACCACGGTCGCACTGGTCAACCCGAGCATCACGTAGCCGACCGCCTGGGTGCGCCGGGCGGGGTCGACCACCGACGCAGCCACCAGCGAGGCAAGGCCGAAATAGGCGCCGTGCGGTATGCCGGCCAGAAACCGGCACAGCATGAGCGAGCCGTAGCCAGGCGCGATCGCGCTCAGGGCATTACCCAGCGCAAACAGCGACATCAGTACCAGCAGTAACGGTTTGCGTGCGACCCGCGCGGCGAGCACGGTGATCACCGGCGCACCGAACACCACACCGAGCGCATAGGCGCTGATCAGATGGCTGGCGGTGGGCGCATCGATCCCCAGGCTGTGCTCGATGAACGGCAACAGGCTCATGGTGGCGAATTCGGTGGTGCCGATCGCAAAGGCGCCCGTGGCGAGCGCGATCAGTACAGGCAAGGCGGACAGTTTTACAGGCATGGAAATCCAGCAGCGACCGGGCAACGCCAGTACATCGTTTCGACGGGCCGGGCTTTCAAGGGCGTGCGGGCGGGCAATCCTCGCCACGTACGAGATGCGCCAGCCGTTCGCCGCCGCGTACCCGTTTGACAAGCCACGGGTCGATCGCATCGTCATCGGCGATGACCGAGCAGTCACCGGTGGTTTCGAAGATTACCGCCAGCACCTGGTTGCGATCGCTGACACCGGCCATGCGCAGTTTCGAGCGCAGGTCATCTTCGGTCACCCGCGCCGCTGCCAGGTTTTCGTGCAGCACCTCTCGCCCGGCCATCAGCAACAGTGGTTCGTTGTCGACCAGCCGCTGGATCGCCGGGCTGGCATGGCGCGCGCGAGAGACTGTGTATTGCAGGCCATACAGCACCGCCAGACCGAACGCGGCACTCGCCAGCGGCGGATTTTTTGATAGCAGCGTCGAGGCGATGATCGAACCGAACGCCACCGTGGTGGCGAAATCGAAACTCGACATCTTGGAGAAACTGCGCAGCCCGGTCAGCCGGGTCAGCACGAGCAGGGCGATATAGATTCCGATCGCGGAGAGCAGCACCATCCAGAAAGTGGTGGCACTGCTGGTCAGCCATTGCGCATCCATCGGGCGCGTCCTCGGCAGATGAAAATGAAAGCCCGCAGGTATGAATCGGTCCCGATATGGCGGCCGGCCTGTGGGTGAATGCGGGTGGCCGTGCGAACGCCGGCCATGGCTCATGATGCGGCTTTTTACACATCGGCGCTGGACGAAGCTGTGGATAAGCCGTGCGCGAATGCTGCGAACGCCCGGCGGACAAGGCCCGATGACGAAGCGGTTAAAATTTGACCAGTCTATGGGCGTCGCCGTACAGGCGGTTGATGCGCCCGGGCGCAGGCCGACGGGGCATCGGTTTTCGTTACGTGAGCGGGCGGGGTGGGTGAAAAGGCGTATTGAAACCACGCCGCGCATGGGTAATGCTGATCGTTCTCGTTATGTCGAGGAGAATACGATGGCCACCGGTTGGGCGCGCGAAGGCGCCGTTCAGGAACAAATCGATAGCACTGTCGCCGAAGGGGTGGAGCTTGCCCGCTCACGGCTGGGTCAGGCGGGCGAGAGTCTGGAATATTGTGCCGAATGCGGCGACGAAATTCCGCAGCGCCGGCGCGAGGCGATCCCCGGCGTGCAGCTGTGCGTGGCCTGCCAGGAAGAGGCGGACTACAATTACCGTCACAATGCGGCGTTCAATCGCCGCGGCAGCAAGGACAGCCAGCTGCGCTAGCAGCGTATTTTCACGCGACGATCGACAAGCCCATGATGCGTTTCATCTGCGAAATCGGCGGCGAGGAACATCTCGTGGATGCCGACACTTTCGAAGCTGCAGCCGAAGCGGCAGTGCGCGCGCATGCCGGTACGCGGGCCGGTACCTATACCGTCAATGTGGCCGAGGCCAACGAGGCCGATTTCCCATTGGTCACCGGCTCGGACTACACGGTCACGCTGCCCGGCTAAGCACGCTCAACAATACGTGGTTATGGCAGCATGTACGGCTCATACCCGTACGAGCCTTTCACGATGAGCCAGTCCAATCCGTTCGAGAGCCTGCCGCAGAACGCGGCCAACTACGCGGCGTTGTCGCCGGTGAGTTTTCTGGCCTGGGCCGGTGAAGTCTATCCCGAGCACACCGCGCTGATTCACGGCGAACTGCGCCAGAGCTGGGGCGAAACCTATGCCCGTTGCCGTCAGCTGGCCAGCGCGCTGGCCAAACGCGATATTGGCGCCGGGGACACCGTGGCCATCATGGCGCCGAATATCCCGGCCACCTATGAAATGCATTTCGCCCCGGCGATGATCGGCGCGGTGCTCAATGCGCTCAACGTACGTCTGGATGCTGCGACGCTGGCGTTCATGCTCGAGTTCGGCGAAGCGAAGATGGTGTTCGTCGATCGCGCCTTCGCCCCGGTCATGGCCGATGCCGTCAGCCGACTCGACAATCCGCCCACCGTGGTCGATATCGACGACCCGGTTTACGACGGCGACGAAGCGCCGATCGGCGAGATCGAATACGAAGCGCTGGTCGCCGAAGGCGACGCCGATTTTGCCTGGCAGCTGCCGGCCGACGAATGGAACGCCATCTCGTTGAACTTTACCTCCGGCACCACCGGCAACCCCAAGGGCGTGGTCTATCACCACCGCGGCGCCTATCTCAACGCCATGACCAATGCCATGGCCTGGGATATGCCCACGCATACGGTGTATCTGTGGACATTGCCGATGTTTCACTGCAACGGCTGGTGTTTTCCCTGGACCCTGGCGGCCAAGGTGGGCACCAATGTGTGCCTGCGCCAGGTCGCGGCCGATCCGATTATTGACGCGATGACCGAGCACGGCGTCACCCACTACTGCGGCGCCCCCATCGTGCATTCCATGCTCGTCAATGCCGATGCGCAAAAGCTCGATGGCATCAAGCAGACCGTCTACGGGCTAGTCGCGGGCGCTGCGCCGCCGGCGGCGATGATCGAAGGCATGGAACGAATCGGCTTTCGGCTCACCCATGTTTATGGCCTGACCGAAACCTACGGCCCGGCCGCGTTGTGCGCCAAGCACGCATCCTGGGACGATGTCAGCCTCGACGAGCGGGTGCGTTTGAATGGCCGCCAGGGCGTGCGCTACCCGACCCAGGCGGCGCTGACGGTGGTGGATCAGGACAGCGGCGAGATCGTGCCGCACGACGGCAAAACGATGGGCGAGCTGGTATTCGCCGGCAATATCGTGATGAAGGGGTATCTCAAGAATCCGTCAGCCACGGAGGAAGCCTTTGCCGATGGCTGGTATCACACCGGCGATCTCGGCTATATCGAGCCCGACGGCTATATCAAGATCGCCGACCGGGCCAAGGACGTGATCATCTCCGGTGGCGAGAATATTTCCTCGCTCGAGGTGGAAAGCGTGCTCTCGCGCCATCCCGCGGTGGCGTCGTCGGCGGTGGTCGCCAAACCCGACGAAAAATGGGGCGAAACCCCCTGTGCCTTCATCCAGCTGCGCGATGGCTACGAAGCCAGCGAAGAAGAAATCATCGCCTATTGCCGCGAACACATGGCGAAGTTCAAATGCCCCAAGACCGTCGTGTTCGGCCCGCTGCCGACGACCTCCACCGGCAAGGTACAGAAATACGAACTGCGTTCGCAGGCAGGTGAGCTCGACGACTAAACGCGTGTGAGCGCATATCGGGCAGGCACGAGCGTGCCTGCCCGTGCTTCGCGGCTAGCGTTTGATACGCCGGTTGTAGACGTCCTCGTCGAGCTCGCCTTCGCTCTTGGCCACCAGAATGGTGACCATCAGATCGCCAGCCACGTTCACGCTGGTGCGTGCCATATCCAGAATTCGGTCGATGCCGGCCACCACGCCGACCGCTTCCAGCGGCAGGCCCACCTGGGTGAGTACGATCGACAGCATCACCAGCCCCGCGCCCGGCACGCCGGCCGTACCGATCGAGGCCAGCGTGCCGGTGAGGATAATCATGCCGTAGTCCGCCCAGGACAGATCGATACCCACGAACTGGGCCACGAACAGCGCGACCACGCCCTGGTAGAGAGCGGTGCCGTCCATGTTGATGGTTGCCCCCACCGGCAGTACGAAACCGGCGACACCACGCGACACGCCGTAGTTGTCCTGCGCGCAACGCAGCGATACCGGCAACGTACCCGAGGAGGACGCCGACGAATAGGCCACGACCAGGGCATCGATACTGCCACGGAAATAGCGCACGGGATTGAGCCGGCCGAGCAGGGCGATCAGCCCGGTATAAACCACGAGCACGTGCACCACGCAGGCCAAGTAGGCCACACCGATGACCTTGGCCAGCGGTATGAGCACATCCAGGCCATACTGGCCGGCCACATTCGCGATCAGCCCGAACACGCCGAACGGCGCGAAGGCCATCACGATTTCGGTGAGCTTGTACATCGCCTCGGCAAAGCTCTCGAACACACGGGTGAGCGGGGCGCCGCGTTCGCCGATCAGCGTGAGCGAAATCGCCAGGCCGATCGCGAAGACGATGATCTGCAGGATATTGCCCTCGGCCAGCGCATCGATCGGATTCTGTGGCACGAGCCCGACCAGGATTTCCACCATCGAGGGCGCCTCTTTCGCCTCCACCGACGACTCGAAGGGCAGATCCAGACCCACGCCGGGCTGGAAGATCGTCGATGCCAGCAAGCCGATGGCGATCGCGAAGGCAGTGGTGAACAAATACAAGGCGATGGTGCGCAGGCCGATCCGACCCATTTTCTGTGGATCGCCCATGCCGGTAATACCCACCACCAGCGTCGAAAACACCAGGGGCACGATCAGCATCTTGATCGCACTAATGAAGATATCGCCTAGCGGCTTGAGCAG
The DNA here is from genome assembly GCF_040361255.1 of Salinisphaera sp. T5B8. Lineage (NCBI taxonomy): Bacteria > Pseudomonadati > Pseudomonadota > Gammaproteobacteria > Salinisphaerales > Salinisphaeraceae > Salinisphaera > Salinisphaera sp. T5B8. Next base: position 27,891 of record NZ_APNG01000016.1, read on the forward strand.
GCTCGCGTTGTCGCCGAGCAGCGCGCCGGCGATCGCACCCAGCACCAGACCCGCCAGGATCTGGGCCCACAGCGGGATACCCGGGATGAAGGTCATCGGCCGGGCGTCGTCCTTGTCCTGAGCGGAATCATTCATTGTTATGTCCCCCACGCATTTGAAGAATCTATAGCCAGGGCAGGCGCTCCAGATCGACATTACCCCCGGTCAGAATTACGCCCACGCGTTGATCTGCAAACTGCTCCCGGTTATGCAAGATTGTCGCCAGCGGCACTGCGCAGGAGGGTTCGACGATGATCTTCATGCGCTGCCATATCAGGCGCATGGCCTCGATGATCGCGTCTTCCTCGGCGAGCAGGATCGTGTCGACGTCGCGGCTGACGATGCCCCAGTTGAGTTCGCCCAGCGAGGCTTTCAGGCCGTCGGCGATGGTGTCGGGCGCATCCTCGATGAGCCGTTGCCCGGCCTGCACCGAACGATAGGCGTCATCGGCATTTGCGGGTTCGGCCGCGTACACCTTTGTATGTGCCGATAACGCGCGCGTACTCAGCGCGGTGCCGCCGATCAGGCCGCCGCCGCCGATGGGCGCGATGACGATATCCAGCTCCGGGACGTCCTCGAGCAGTTCCTTGGCACAGGTGCCCTGACCGGCGATCACGCGGGCGTCGTCATAGGGTGGTACGACGTTGGCACCGCTTTCGGCCACGAGTGCGTCCAGGGTTTGCTGGCGAGCGGTATTGCGCGGCGCGCAGAATACGATTTCGCCGCCATAACTGCGTACCGCCTCGACTTTGGCGCGCGGCGCGGTTTCCGGCATCACCACCGTGCAGGCAATGCCGCGGCAGGCCGCAGCCCGGGCCAGCGCCATGCCGTGATTACCGCTCGAATGGGTGGCGACGCCGCGCTTGGCATCGGTCTCGTCGAGCCCGAACACGGCGTTGACCGCACCGCGCGACTTGAAAGCGCCGGTCTTCTGGAAGTTCTCGCACTTGAAGAAAAGCGTCGCGCCGGTCATGGCATCGAAGGTGGCACTGGTGAGCACCGGCGTGCGGTGAATCCAGGGCGTGATGCGCCGATGCGCGCGGCAGACGTCGTCGTAGTCGGGTAGATGCATGGCAGGGCTCGCAGGCGATCGAGGCTTCATCTTGCCCCACGCTGGTGGATCAATGAAAACGCGGGCGTGCCAGTGGACCAGCAATCGTGGCCGATGCGAAATGCTTGAATAAAAGCTCGCGCGCGACCTAATAATGAGCAATCGATTGTTCACCGCAGCCTTGCTGTGCCGAGGTTTCCATGGCCGGACCCCAGTCTTTCGACCCCGAACGCGACGTGATCGACGGTCCCCTCGATAGCCCCATTGATGGCCCCATTGATGGCCAGAGCCCGGAAGAGGCCGCTCGAACCCTTGCCGATCTGCCGCCCGATCAGGTCGCGCAAGTGCTCGCCAGCCTGCCCCACGACGAAGCCATCGCCGTGGCCGCACACCTGGCAGGCACGGCCCAAGAGCGCGCGGGCGATCCGTCCGGCGATGACGCCGCCGAGCAGGCCACCGAATCGGCCGCGGCCGATATCGATGCCACCATCGACGAACTATTGGAAGCCGCGCCGGCCGTGCTCGAATCCAGCCGTACCGCGGCCGAGGCGGTCGCCTTTCTCGTACAAAGCGAGGCGGTGGCCGACATCACCTATATTTTCGTTGTCGACGACGACAAGCTGGTCGGCGTGGTGGGCATGCGCGATATCGTGCTGGCCAAGCCGGGTCAGCCGCTGGCCGAGATCATGGTGCGCGAACCGTTCGCCTTCAAAAGCGGGACCGGCGTGGACGTTGCAGTGCGCGCGGCGTTGGCCCGCCATTATCCGGTCTATCCGGTGGTGGACGGTGAGGGCCGCCTGCTCGGCTGCGTACGTGGCTGGCAGTTGTTCCAGCGCGTGGTGGTCGAGGTCACCGGCCAGGCCGGCGCCCAGGTCGGTGTGTCGCGCGAAGAGCAGGTCAACACCTCGATTCTGGGTGCGTTTCGTATGCGCCATCCCTGGTTGCAGGTGAATCTGCTCACCGCGTTCGCGGCGGCCTTCGTGGTGAGCCTGTTCGAAGACACGATCACCCAGATCGTCGCCCTGGCAGCGTTCTTGCCGGTACTGGCCGGCCAGAGCGGCAATACCGGTTGTCAGGCGCTGGCGATCACCCTGCGCGGGCTTACCCTCGGCCAGCTCGATGAATATCCGGTCGGCAAGCTGCTGCGCAAGGAAGTCTTGCTGGGGGCGTTGAACGGCCTCGTGGTGGGTGTGGTCGCGGGACTGGCGATGTGGCTGTATGCGCGCTATTCGGGCGAGCCGAATGCGGTGATGCTGGGGTTGGTGATTCTGGTGGCCATGGTAGGGGCATGTACCGGCAGCGGTATCTTCGGGGTCATTGTGCCGTTGACGCTCAAGCGTCTGGGCGCCGATCCGGCCATGGCCAGCAGTATCTTTCTGACCACGTTCACCGATATCCTCGGCATGGGTTTGATGCTGTTTCTGGCCAGCGCGATTCTTTTGTGAACGTAAGCAACGACGACGATACCTTCGGTTGGCACTACCGCGGTGGCGAGCGCTCGCCGTTCGCGATCGAGCCGGGTCCGGGGCAGGAATCGGTCTGGGACTACCCGCGCCCGCCGGCGATCGTGGCCTGCGACAAACGTATCGACGTGCGGCTGGGTACACGGCTGATCGCCAGTACGCGGGCGGCGTTTCGCGTGCTCGAGACGGCTGGCGCGCCCACGTACTATCTGCCGCCCGAGGCGGTGGATTTCGATGCCCTGATCGCGGCCGATGCCCAGAGTTTCTGTGAATGGAAGGGCACGGCACGCTATTGGGACGTGACCGACGGCCGGCGCCGGGTCGCGCGTGCGGCGTGGAGCTATCCCGATGCGGTCGATCGTTTCGCCGCAATCGCCGGCTGTATCGCTTTCTACTGCGATCGCCTGGATTGCCGTGTGGATGGCCAACGTGCCTTTGCCCAGCCCGGCGGCTTCTACGGCGGCTGGGTAACCCCCGATATTGTCGGTCCGTTCAAGGGCGAGCCCGGTACCCAGCGCTGGTAGTTGACGCAGTCCAGGCCCGCGGCGCGGGCGGGGGTATTGCGGGCTGATCGAGCCTGCTTGCCACGACGGGTTGGCCTCGCTGCAGCGCGGTGGTCTGGCGCGCGGCCGCCCAGTCGAATGCGCGGGCCGGGTTTCGAGCAGTGGTCGGGCGCTCTAGCGTACGAGTCGCAGGCCGTCGACGACCGTACGCAGCGCGTGCGAGGACTGGCGACGCGACGGATAGTAGAGATGATGCCCAGGCCACACCGGGACCCAGTCGTCGAGGGTGGTCTGTAGCCGGCCGGCTTCGATATCGGCGTGCACCATTTCAATTGGCATGAAGCCGAGCCCGAAGCCGCGTCTAACGGCGTGACGAATCTGGTAGAGCGTGTCGAAGACCAGCCGTCCGGGCACCCGAACCGCGGTGTGTTCGCCCGCCCGTTCCAACTCCCAGGCATAGATTTCGCCGCGTGTGGGCAGGCGCAGATTGGCGGCCTGATGACGGGCCAGCTCGTCTGGCGTTCGCGGCTCGGGGTGGCGGGCAAAATAGGCCGGCGTACCCACCACCACCATACGTTGTTGCGCCTGTAGCGGGATGGCGACCATATCCTGCGCGACGGTCGGGCCCAGCCGTACGCCGATATCGAAGCGACTGGCCACGATATCGGTCAGCCCGTAGTCGGTGGCGATTTCTACCGCGATATCGGGAAATCGCTCGATGATTGTTTCCAGACGCGGCCAGAGGATGTATTCGGCGACGAAGTCGAAGGTGTTGATTCGAATCGTGCCGGCCGGGCGTTGCTGCTGCGATTGCAGTTCGGCGAGCTCGGCTTCGATATCCGCAAAGCGCGGACCGAGCATTTTCAGCAGACGATCACCGGCCTCCGTGGTGGAAATGCTGCGCGTGTTGCGTGCCAGTAAGCGCAGGTCGAGACGTTGCTCGAGTGCCTTCATGGACTGACTCAATGCCGATTGCGACATCCCGAGCTGGGCGGCCGCACGCGTGAAGCTGCCCGCGCGGGCGATCGTGACGAAGGAAAACAGATCGTCGTAGTAGCGGCGAGGCATGGGTGGATCGGCTCCGGGGTTCGATTGATAAGCAAGGCTAATAGACCTATTCGTTTTTCGACTATGGATAGGCCGCGCCTTGCCCGCAACAATCCTCGCATGCCGGGTTCGATCCCAGGCCCTTCATCGAGGAAACCGCCCCATGCAAAACCGTTATCGACTTGCCGCTTCATTCATGCTGGTGACAAGCGCCGTGATAAGCCCGGCCCAGGCCACCGAGACCACCCAGCACGATAATGCGCGCGACCAGCTACAGATAACCGATCTGGCGGATCGCGCCACCCGAACCGATTTGTCGGACTACTTCACCGGCCGGGCGCTGGTGAACCCGCTGTTCACTGCCGAGGATGATTCCAACACCACCGCGGCCGAAGTCATCTTCGAGCCGGCCGCGCGCACGAACTGGCATGTGCACCCGGTGGGCCAGCAGCTCGTGATCACACAGGGCATCGGCCGGGTCCAGATCGAAGGTCGGCCCGCACGTCGGATGCGCGCCGGCGATGTGGTGTGGATTCCTGCCGGCGTTCGCCATTGGCACGGTGCAAGCCCCGATCACAGCATGACCCATATCGCCATTCAAGAGCGCCGCGACGGCCAGAACGTCGAATGGGGCGACGCCGTCAGTGAGGCGCAGTACAACGCCGAGTAGTAATCGGGCCCCCGAAACAGCCGACCTGGTCAGCTGTTTTCAATGCCAGCGAACAATAAACGCCGGCACGAAGCCGTTGTTTGTTTTCAATGGCTTCGCAGTCGCTGGCTGCGGTGGTCATGGTTTTACATACCCGTTTTATCAACCCGAACACTCATCCATTTCTATGCCGGGTTGATAAGACACGAAAAAAAGGACCTACGTCATGGATATCAGCAAGAACAGCAGCCGTGCCTCGGTCACGCCGCCGGCGGAATATTTCACCGGCCAGGTACGCCTTGACCCGTTGTTCGACAGTACGCACCCGGCACGCACGGCCGGTGCGAGCGTGACCTTCGAACCCACCGCACGAACCGCCTGGCATACCCATCCGCTGGGCCAGACATTGATCGTAACGGCCGGATGTGGCCGCGTTCAGCGTAAGGGCGGGCCGATCGAAACCATCGAGCCGGGCGATGTCGTGTGGTTTGCCCCGGGCGAGGAACATTGGCACGGCGCCGGGCCGGATACCGCGATGACGCATATCGCGATTCAGGAGAAAGGCGAAGACGGGCCAGTGACCTGGCTGGAGAAAGTCACCGATGCCCAGTACGAAGGCCGCGACTAGGCGGGTTGTTTTCCAATCCCATTCAATCCATTCCCGAGGAGTTCGCCATGCGCGACACATTGACCGACCACGTCATCGTTATCACCGGTGGTAGCAGTGGTTTGGGCGAAGCCACTGCCCGCCATCTCGCCGCTCACGGCGCGCGTATCGTGCTGGGCGCGCGCCGACTCGATCGCATGCAGGCGATCGTCGCCGATATACAGGCCGAGGGCGGCAAGGCGCTCGCCGTGCAGACCGACGTCACCGACCGTCACCAGGTCCAGAATCTTGTCGATCGCGCCGTCGCCGAGTTCGGACGGGTCGACGTCATGCTCAACAATGCTGGCCTGATGCAACAGTCCGCACTCGAAAAACGCAAGATCGACGAGTGGGACAACATGATCGATATCAATATCAAGGGCACGCTCTACGGCATCGCGGCCGTGCTGCCGCAGATGCAAAAACAAAAGAGCGGACACGTGATCAACGTATCGTCGGTGGCCGGGCACAAGGTCACGCCCGCCGGCACGGTCTATTGCGCGACGAAATATGCCGTTCGTGCGATCAGCGAAGGGCTGCGCCAGGAGGTCAAGGACTACAATCTGCGAACGACCATCATCTCGCCCGGCGCGATCGATACCGAGCTGCCCAGCCATATCACCGATGCGCAGGCCTCCCAGGCGATCAACGACTTCTACCGGTCCGCCGCCATTTCGGCGGATTCGTTCGCACGCGCGGTGTACTTCGCGATCAGCCAGCCGGCCGATGTCGATATCAACGAAATTCTGTATCGACCCACCGCCCAGCCGTTGTAAACGCTAGAGCCGGCTTAGGCCAGAGTCCAGGCGCGGGCGCGACACCGCGCACCCGCGGCCCTCAAGCGATGCTGTCGACCACGCCGCCGTCCACACGCAGGGCGGCGCCCGTGGTGGCCGAGGCCTGTTCGGATACGGCATAGACGACCATGTTGGCGACTTCTTCCACCGTGGCCGCGCGTTGGATGATGGAGCTCGGCCGGGCTTTCTGGACGAACTCGGCGGCCACCTGTTCCATGGGCTTGCCACTTTCGGCCTGCTGGTCGGCCAGCATGTCCTGTACGCCCTCGGACAGGGTGGGCCCGGGCAGTACCGCGTTTACGGTTACGCCGGTGCCGGCCAGACGCTTGGCCAGCCCGCGCGAGACCGACAGATTGGCGGTCTTGGTCATGCCGTACTGAATCATTTCGGCTGGAATGTTCAACCCGGATTCCGAGGACAAAAACACCACGCGGCCCCAGCCGGCCTCGACCATGGCCGGGGTATAGGCTCGGGACAGGCGTACGCCGGACATGATGTTCACGTCGAAGAACTGTTGCCATTCCTCATCCGGGATTTCGTAGAAATCCTTGGGACCGAAGATGCCGAGGTTGTTGACCAGGATATCCACCCGCGGCTCGGCATCGACCAGCGCCTGACAGCCTTCGGCGGTGCCGAGATCCGCTGCCACGCCGCGTACCTCGGCGCCGGGAACCGTGTCGATCAGCTGGGCGCGGGCGTCGTCTACGCGCTCGGGTTTGCGGCCGTTGATGATGACCGTCGCGCCGGCACGCGCGAGCCCGGTGGCAATCGCAAAGCCGATGCCATGCGTCGAGCCGGTGACCAGTGCGGTCTTGTTGTCGAGTTGGATATGCATGCGTAATCCCCTGTGTTCCTGGGTCGGATTCGAGTGTGTGCGTGTGGCCTGCGCCGTGCATTGCAGCGTATGCGCTCGCATCGGGCGTGGCGCTCGATTGACGTGCTAGCGGTGATAGTGGGTTTTGTCTGGCACAAGGCCAACCGGCACGATCGCGAATGGTTTATTGCGCAGTATGCAATAATTCATGGGTTTGAATTGAGCGCGACGATACGCCGATGGCCGATGAACTCATTCAGATGCGCGTATTCGTGCAGGTGGTGGAAGCGGGCAGTCTGTCGGCCGCTGCGCGCGAGTTGGGGCTGTCGCCGGCGGTGGTGAGCCGGCGGCTGGCCGCGCTCGAACAGCGTCTGGGCGTACGCCTGATCAACCGCACCACGCGCAGTCTGGCCCTGACCGACGAGGGGGCCGCGTTTCAGACCCGCTGCATACGTATTCTGGCCGATATCGACGAGGCCGAAACCCAGGCCGCGATCGGCGCCCAGGCTGCGAGCGGGGAGTTGCGTGTGACGTCCACGGTGGCGTTTGCGCGCCGGCTGGCCCCCTTGCTGTACGAGTTTCAGCGCGTGCATGAGGGCGTACGCGTACGGCTGCACGCCAGTGACTCGGTGGTGAATATCGTCGAGGGCGGCTTTGATCTGGCGGTGCGTTTCGGGGCGCTGGCCGATTCCAGTCTCATCGCCCGCGAACTGGCGCCCAATCGGCGCGTGATCTGTGCCGCGCCGGCCTATCTGGCCCGGTATGGCCGGCCCAGCCATCCACAGGAGCTGGTGCATCACGATTGCGTGCTCATGGGCGATCCGGGCCCGGGCGTCTGGCAGTTCGCCGATGGCAGCAGCGTGCGCGTGAATGGTGCATTGGCCAGCAACGACGGCGAGATTGCCCATTTATGGGCGCTACAAGGCGCCGGCCTGGTGCTCAAATCGATCTGGGACGTACAACAGGATCTCGATGCCGGCCGCCTCGAAACGGTACTGGATGCGCATCCGCTGGCCTGTGCACATATTCATGCCATGTATCCGCATCGTCGATTCGTCGCACCCAAGGTGCGTCTTTGCGTGGATTTCCTGCGTGCACGTTTGGCGGAACAGGCGGTTGAAATGACTGGATTACAAGCAGTTTCGGCGTGATGGCCGGTGCGGGCCCCGCTGTTTGGGCAACCTGGCGCGCTCCTTGCGTTTATCGTCGCCTCGGCTAGACTCGATTGATCGGTCGCGGCCTGATCCGCGACCGCACATCCTGTTTTTAAAGGGGGCTTATCGCCATGTTGACGCGAATTCTCAAAACGCTTGCCGTGGCCACGGTGGTGCTGGGCGTCGCCCACACCGCGAGTGCGCGCACGTTCATTACCATCGGCTCGGGTTCGACCACCGGCCTGTATTACCCCACGGCAGTGGGCATGGCCAAGATCGTCAACGAGGCCGGCATCGATATCCGCGCCAACGCGCGTTCGACCGGCGGTTCGGTATTTAACGATCGGGCGGTAGGCGCCGGCCAGCTGCAGATGGGTGTGAGCCAGAACAACGTCGCCTACTACGCCTATAACGGCAAGGGCGTGGAAGCCTTCGACGGCAAGCCGGTGGAAAACCTGCGCGGCGTGGCCGTGCTCTACCCGGAAACGATTCAGGTGCTTGCACGCAAGGATGCGGACATCGAAACGCTGTCGGATATGAAGGGCAAGCGTGTTTATGTAGGTGATATCGGCTCGGGCACGGAACAGGACGTCAAGAATCTGTTCGGCGCCTTCGATATGAGCATCGACGATCTCAAGGCCCCGGTACGGGGCAGCGCGGGCAGTGCCGTGGGCCTGCTGCGCGACGGCCAGATCGATGCCATGTTCTATACCGTCGGCCTGGGCGCGTCGGCGATCACGGAAGCGGCCCAGACCGCGCCGATCGAGCTGGTCTCGATCGCGCCGGAGAAGATCGAGGCCTTGAACGCCAAGTATCCGTTCTACACCCAGATCGACATCCCCGAAGACACCTACCCGAACATGGGCGAAGCGACCGCGGTCACCCTCAAGGCCATGCTGGTAACGTCCTCGGAGCTATCGGAAGACGCGATTTATCAGTTCATGAATACCGTCTTCAATAAAAAGAAGGACGCTTTCTACAACGATATCGCCAACCCGAACCTGAAGAAGTACTTCACGCTCGATACCGCCCTGGAAGGCATGTCGATTCCGCTGCACCCGGGCGCGGTGAAGTTCTTCAAAGAACAGAATATCGACGTCAAGGACAGCCTGCTGCCGCCGTCCTGAAACCGCGTTGTAGCGTTGTAGCCAATCGAAACCCCGACCGGGATGGTCGGGGTTTTTTCGTTTTCGGGGCCGTGCGGGGGTGCGCGGCCTGTGCAAGACAGAACAGGGGCGATTGATGAGCGAACACGTATCGCGAGAAGCCGAAGACATCGTCAAGGCCACGGAATACGGCGGCCGCGAACCGAAGCTCGCCTGGCAGCGCTGGCTGCTGGTGGCGATTGCGGTGGCCTGGAGTCTGTTTCAGCTCTATGCCAGCTACTTCGGCACCCTCAATCCGCAGAAGATCGGCTCCATCCATCTGGCGTTCGGCTTCGCGCTTGCGTTTCTGGCGTACCCGCGCAAGGGCGGGGCGGTCGATCGTATTCCCTGGTACGACTGGATACTCGCCGCGGCCAGCGTGGCCAGTGCGCTGTATATCCTGTTCAACTACTACAACATCGTCATGATCCAGGGCGGGCTGCCCGTAGCGCGCGACGTATGGGTCGGGTCGGCGCTGATGCTGTTTCTGGCGATTGCCTCGGTTCGCCTGCTTGGCTTTGCCCTGCCGGTGATCGCCGCCATCGTGGTGATTTATGGCGTGACCGGGCCGGCCGGGATCATTCCGCTCACGCCGCCGGATGTGATCTATCTGCATAACGGCTATCAGTGGTCGGAGATCATTCAGCAGCTCTATATCACTACCGAGGGCATCTGGGGCACGCCGATCCAGGTGTCGGCAACCTTCGTATTTCTGTTCGTACTGTTCGGCGCGTTGCTGGACAAGGCCGGTGCCGGCCAGTATTTCGTGGATCTGGCCTATAGCGGGTTGGGTACGTTCCGGGGTGGGCCCGCCAAGGCTTCGGTGGTGGCGAGTCTGCTGACCGGTGTGATCTCGGGTTCCTCGACCGCGAATACGGTCACGACCGGTACCTTCACGATTCCGTTGATGAAAAAGATCGGCTATCCGCCGGTCAAGGCCGGCGCGACCGAGGTCGCGGCGTCCGTGAACGGCCAGCTCATGCCGCCGATCATGGGCGCGGCCGCGTTCATCATGGCCACCTTCATCGACGTGCCGTATTCGCAGCTGATCGTCTACGCGCTGGTGCCCGCGGTGCTGACCTATCTGGGCCTGCTCTACGTGGTCCATCTGGAAGCGCTCAAGCTCGGCCTGGAAGGGCTGCCGCGCTCGGAGCTGCCGCCGTTCTGGCCGACCTTCGTCAAGGGTGTGCATTACCTGATACCGGTCGCATTTCTGCTTTACGAGCTGATGTGGGCCAATCTCACGCCGGAACGCAGTGCGCTCAATGCCACCGTCGTTCTGGCTGGGCTCATCCTCGTTCAGGAGGCGGTCAAGGGGCTCAAGGGCGACAACGGTATTGTCGACGGACTCTGGCAGGGGCTGCGCGCGATTGCCGCTGGTCTGGAAAGCGGGGCCCGCAACATGACGACGATTGCCATCGCCACGGGCGCGGCCGGCATCATCGTGGGCATGGTCACGATGACCAATCTCGGCTACGGCCTGACCCAGGTACTCGATGTGCTCTCGGGCGGCAATATCTGGATCGTGCTCATCCTGTCGGCGATTACCTCGCTCATCCTCGGCATCGGTTTGCCGACCACGGCCAACTATATTGTCATGGCCGCGTTGGTCGCGCCGGTGATCTCCAGCCTGGCTGCGGATGCCGGCATGAACGTACCGCTGGTGGCGGTGCATCTGTTCGTGTTCTATTTCGGCATTCTGGCCGACGATACGCCACCGGTGGGCCTGGCTGCCTATGCGGCGTCGGCCATTTCCCGGGCCGATCCGATCGCCACCGGCGTACAGGGTTTCATCTACGATCTGCGGACCGCGATTCTGCCGTTCATGTTCTTCTTCAATCCCGAATTGCTGCTCTATAACGTCAGCAACTGGTACTACGCGGGTTGGGTGATCGTGACCGCGCTGGTCGGTATGCTCGCCTTCGTGGCTGCCACGCAGGGGTATTTCAAAATCCGGATGACCTGGTACGAACGCCTGGTCATGCTCGCTGGCGCCTTGCTCATGCTCAAGCCCGGCTCATGGACCGACTTCGTAGGCATTGGCCTGTTGATCGCGGTGGGTCTGTTTCACCATATGCGCGCCGCGCGACAGGCCAGGCCGTATGCTGCGTGATCGACAGCTTGCCCGCCCATGAATGCGAAGGTACGCCCATAAGGCGATTGTCCGCAGATCGACGCAGATCAACACAGATCTAGACAGGCTGTTTGGCCGCGTCCTGAACGAGCGCCAACGAGGCTCCCGCGCTTCTCTTCGGCGTGAATCGGCGTCGATCCGCGGATGCGGCTTCGAAAGAACGCATCTCGTGGCGCGAAATCATATCCGCTGGGCGGTGGGTGGATGCGCGCGACCGATTTTTCCCGGGTTCGCGTTATGGATACGCCACCCAAACAGCGGGCGGGGTCAGCGGTTTTTAATGGCGTCGCAGCCGCGGGTCGCGCTGCACGGGCGCTGACATGCACGCTGTATCAAGCCGAAAAATCATCGATTGTCGAACAAAAAAAAAGCCGATCGACGCCCGGTTGCGAACCGTGCGATCGATCAGCCCTAGCAGCCAGGCGTGGGGCTAGCGTTGCTGGCTATCCTTCCACTGCTGGTACTGCTTCCATTCCTGCCAGTCCTTGAAACGCTGGTATTCCGGCGAGTCTTTCGGCATGTTGCGAAAACGCTGATATTCCTCGTAATCGGCGAATTCCTGCTGCTGGGCCGCACTGGGCGGCGTCGCCGTGGTCGCGGCTGGTGCCGCGTCGCTACGCTGGGCGGTTTGCCGGCCACGCGAATCGCGGTTGATCAGGGCCGGTTTCGAGGCATCGTCCGAGTAGACACGAACACCGTCGTCGTACTCGTCACCACGCGCCGGACTCATCAATCCCGGGCCTTCGGCCATCTTGTCACCCGAGCCCGGCAGGTTTTCATAGTTCGCCGGTGTGCCGGTGCCGGCGCAGCCTGCAACAAGCAGGCTGCACACGGCGACACAAAGACCGGAGGCCGCGATTTTCAGAGAGTGCTGCATACGGTCTTCGACTCGACTTAGAGGAATTTCAGGCGGGTACCGACAAACAGGATATCAAGATCCTGGGCGTCGCCGGTGGTGTTGACCGTGGTGGTCGCGCCGCCGGCATCGGTTTCGGTATAGCTGTAGCTCGCATCATCCAGCGTCAGGTGATGATAGGAGGCGAACAGTTCGACGCTGTCGATCACGTCATAGACATAGGCCAGACCGTAGCTGCGACCCTTGCTGCCATCGCCGGCCAGATCGTTGGTCTGCATGTAGCTGGCTTCGAAGTGGTGCTTGTCGAGCACATAACCCACGCCGCCGAAATAGTTTTCTGCGGTGGCGCGATCCTCGGCCATGTAGTCGCGCTGCTTGTAGGACGCCGTCAGGGTGATGCCGGAGGGCAGCAGCAACGAACCGGTGCCGCCGGTTTCCTGGAAACGCGGGCTGTTGTCGTTGACGGTACCGTCGGGGTCGATATCGAAGTCCTGATCCTCGGTATCGAGATGCGAGAGCACGAAACCAGCCTTGCCGCCGTCGGCGAACGGGGTTTCGTAACGGGCGGCCAGTTCGTAGGCATGACCGTTGTCCAGCGAAGCCGACAGCACGGCGCCGCCGAGGCTGGGCGAGTCGTAGCGCACGCCGTTCTGGCGCGAAATGCCGTCGAAGTGGTTGGAGGCCGCCGACAGATTGGTGATCACGCGGCCTTCGTCGTCGAGAAAGCTCACGCCGCCGGCATACATGGAAATACCCTGGCCGCCGCCGAGATACATGGTGCCGCTATAGTTGAGCTCGGAAGAGCCGTTGGCCGCGCCGTCGAGCTTGCCGAAGGTGAAACGACCGAAGTCGCCTTCGACATAGACATTGGCGAGACGGTTGTCGAGGAAATCGTCCTCGCTGCCGCCGCCGTTATTGACGTCGAAAGAGGTGGACGGATTTTCGTTGAGCCCGATCTCGTAGGCGAAACCGAGGTTGTAGCCGTTGTCCAGTGCCTGTTCGCCGGTAAAACGGAAACGGCTGTTGGAACCGACGTTGTCGACGAAGCCGATATCGCGATCTTCGCCATTATCGGCGGCGATAGCGGCCCGGTCGACCTGGCCGGATACCTTGAATTCGAACGCATGGGCGGGCACGGCGAACGCGAATACGGTCGCAGCCGATAGTGCCGATGGCACCAGGTAACGTGAGTGCAGGGTCTTCATGGTGGCTCTCCCCGAGCGGTTAGTTGATCGGCAGGCACGATCGCGAAAGAGCCTTTTCGACAGCGTAGATTTCAACGCCTGGCACGTACACGGCGCCAGTCAACGGCCCGTGCGAAGACGCACTATGACGAGATCCCCGATACGCGGTTCGGTCGAGCGGGTGGCCGGGCTCGATGGTCGATACAGCTCAATTGATGGGTCGACAAGCTCCGTTACCCCAACGGATGTCCAAATGCCGATTGCCACCAATAAGTTGTGCCCAATATTTAATGTGTGTTCAAAACCGTACGGCGGTGGAAAGTAGTGCGCCCCTCGCAGGCCAGAAATTAGACTTTGGTCGTATATCTCGATACGGCTCCATACGAGCGCTCGACTGAGGTTCGCCAGACCGTATGGAAAAGGCGTTCGCGTAGAATGCGCAATACGGCTCGCGTAACCACGACAGCAGCAACAACACATGAGCGATACGCAGTGGATGCGCCATGCCCTGGCGTTGGCGCGCCGCGCCGAAGCCGAAGGCGAGGTGCCGGTCGGGGCCGTTGTAGTGCGCGATGACACCCTCCTGGGTGAGGGTTGGAATTGCCCGATCGCCCGGCACGATGCCACCGCCCATGCCGAAATCCAGGCCCTTCGAGCGGCCTGTAGCGCGGTTGGCAATTATCGGCTGCCGGGTGCCACGCTCTATGTCACCCTCGAGCCCTGTGCGATGTGTGCGGGCGCGATCGGCCATGCGCGTATTGCGCGTGTGGTCTACGGCGCCGACGATTTCCGTGCCGGCGCAGTGCATTCGATCTTCAACGTATTCGACGAGCCGCGTCTGAATCATCGAGTGGCCCATGTGGGCGGTGTGCTGGGCGATGAAAGCGCAGCCCTTTTGCGTGCATTCTTTCGAGCGCGCCGCGCGCGGGCGTGATCATGTTTGCGACCTAAAGCGCCGGGCAGGGCCGGCACCGAGCACAACGAATTGCATCGTCAGATCAACAAACCCATGCGTATGGAGGCAGGTCGGTGATAGCCTGCGGCGCATGAATACGAAAAAGACATGGCGCGTAGCGGTTCTGCCCGGTGACGGGATCGGTCCGGAAGTCATTGCCCAGGCGGTCCGGGCGATCGATGCCCTCGTGGCCGGCGATCCGGATCTGGCGATCGACTACGAAATCTTCGACTGGCCCTCGCATGCCTGGCACGAAAAGCATGGTGAGAGCGCGCCGGCCGATTATCTCGAACAGCTCGAGCAATTCGATGCGATTTTGCTGGGCGCGCTGGGTGACCCGGGCCCGATCGACGATCCCGATCGTTATCTATTGTCGGATGCGGTATCGCTGTCGCCGTTGCTGGAGATCCGCAAGGGGTTCGATCAGTGGTGTTGCGAACGCCCGTGCCGGCCGATGGCGGGTGCGCCCCAATATCTGGCCGATCCGCGCGCCAACGATATCGACATGCTCGTGATTCGTGAAAACAGCGAAGGCGAATACGTCAATCAGGGCGGTCGGCTGGCCGTGGGCACCGAAAACGAGATCGCCACCCAGGTCGCGCTGTTCACCCATCGGGCGACCGATCGTATTATCCGCCATGCCTTCGAACAGGCACGCGTGCGTGCGGCCGAACGCGCCGCCGAAGGGCGCGAGCGCAGTTTCGGCCGTGATCAGAAAGCCAGCCAGGTGTGCATGATCACCAAACGTAACGCCCAGCGTTTCTGGGGCGATATGTGGACCGACATGTTCGCCGAGATCGCGAAGGACTATCCGGATGTGGCGACCCATCACGAGCTGGTGGACGCGGCCTGCATGAAGTTCGTCAGCCACCCCTGGGCGTTCGATGTGGTGGTCGCTTCCAATCTGTTCGGCGACATCCTGACCGACCTGGCGGCGGTGCTCAATGGCGGCATGGGCGTATCGCCCTCGTCGAATATCAATCCGTCGGATCGCACGCGCCCGCCCATGTTCGAGCCCACCCACGGCAGCGCGCCGGATATCGCCGGTCAGAATATGGCCGGGCCGGCAGCCATGCTGCTGACCACGGCGATGATGCTGGAATGGATGGGTGTCGAGGATACGGCCGCCGATCGGGCCGGCAAGCGCTTGCGGGAAATCGTCGCAGCCGATCTGGCCGCGCACGGACGCGAGCGTCGCGCGACCGACGAAATCGGCGACGCCATCGTCAACGCACTTTGATTTTTCACGTTTTTCGCTAAGGTTGGCGCGACGGGCGCTGTACAGGCGTTGAAACTCGTATTCATCCCGTCTAGGCTCGCGCGCAATCTGTAACAAGGCCATCCAGGAGTGCCGTCAAATGATAGGAAGCAACAAGAGCAATCTATCGCCCCTGCTCAAGCAGGCCACCGACGTCCATGTCGATCGCGGCGAAGGCTGCTACCTGTTCGACACCGACGGTAAGCAATATCTGGATTTCACCGCCGGTATCGGCGTAACCAGTACCGGGCACTGTCATCCCAAGGTGGTGGCGGCCGCGCAGGAGCAGGTCGGCAAGCTGATCCACGGCCAGTACACCACGATCCTGCACAAGCCGATTCAGGATCTGTCGGCGCGTCTGGCCGACAAGATGCCGGGCGATATCGACTCCATCTTCTATGCCAGTGCCGGCACGGAAGCCGCGGAATCGGCCATGCGTCTGATGCGTCATGCCACCGGCCGTCCCAATATCGTGGTCTTTCATGGCGGCTTCCATGGTCGCACCATGGGTTCGGCGTCCATGACCACCTCGGGTACGGCCTACACCTCCGGCCTGCAGCCGTTGATGGGCGGTGTGATCGTGGCCCCGTTCCCGGCCGCCTTCCGCTATGGCTGGTCCGAGGATCAGGCCACCGATTTCTGCCTGCAGGAACTGGATTACATCCTGCAGACGATCAGCGCGCCGGGCGACACCGCCGGCATGCTCATCGAGCCGATCCAGGGCGAGGGCGGCTTCATTCCGGCCAACACCCGTTTCATGCAGGGTCTGCGCGAGC
Organism: Salinisphaera sp. T5B8; assembly: GCF_040361255.1. Classification (NCBI taxonomy): domain Bacteria; kingdom Pseudomonadati; phylum Pseudomonadota; class Gammaproteobacteria; order Salinisphaerales; family Salinisphaeraceae; genus Salinisphaera; species Salinisphaera sp. T5B8. The sequence goes on from NZ_APNG01000016.1 coordinate 44,362, forward strand.
GCTGCGACAAGCACGGCATGCTGCTGGGCGCCGACGAAGTACAGGCCGGCTACGGCCGTACCGGCAAGTTCTGGTCGCATAGCCACTTCGACGTGGAGCCGGACATTGTGGTCACCGCCAAGGGCCTGGCCAGCGGCTTCCCGCTGTCGGCCTGTGCCGCGCCGCGCAAGATCATGGAAAAAGGCCGGCCCGGTTCGCAGGGCGGCACCTATGGCGGCAACGTCGTCGCCTGTGCGGCCGCACTCGCCACGCTCGACGTAATCGAGGAAGAAGGGCTGGTCGACAACGCCGGCACCCAGGGCGCGCACCTCAAGGAGCGTCTGGAGCTGCTCGCCGACAAGGACGGTGGCATTGGCGATGTGCGCGGCAAGGGCCTGATGGTCGGTGTCGAGTTCGCCAAGGATGGCAAGCCTGACGGCGAGCGCGCCGAGAAGGTCGCCAAGGAATGCGAAAAGCATGGGCTGTTGCTGCTGCGCTGCGGGCCGGGCAAGCAGGTCGTGCGCTTCCTGCCACCGCTAATCGTCAGCCGCGGCCAGATCGACGAAGGCGTGGATATCTTCGCCAAGGCCGTCGACGCGACACGCTAATCGGCGACAAGCTGCGTTAGCAAAAGCCGCCGTGTTTCACGGCGGCTTTTTTATTGCGCGGCGCCAATGGCCGCGGCTGATTGCGGCGTGATGCGTACAACACCTGCGATCCGAATAGCGCCTCGGCGCGAAGGCGGGTCCGGTCGACCGTTACCAAACTGGTATGGGCTAAATCCTGTGTTCGCGCGCGACGTTGGCATGCGCAGCGGCACGCGCTGGCGGCGGCCCAAGGCAGCGCTTACAGCGTGCTGTTATGCCGTTCGTTCTAGCAACGCCTGCATGGCGTCCAGGACGCGGCGTGTCGATGCTGGTTCGTAGCCGGGCCCGCCGGCACAGTGGCCGAAATCGGAATCGAGCACGCGGCATTCGCTGCCGGCGATATGGCTCGCATCCGCGGCCACATCTTCGGCGGTGAAGTAGAGATCGCTGCGACAGGGCATGACGATGGCGGGGGCGTCGATACGCGCCAGGGCCGCGGCCGTATCGCCGCCAAAGCCGGGCGTGCGGGCGATATCGCCGGTCTGCCAGGTCGCGAGCATGGCCAGCAGGTTATGGGCGTCCGCTCGCAGATGGTCGGCTTCCCAGTGGGCGACGAGCGCATCGATTGTGTCGAAGCCGAGCGCGCGATAGCCGCCATCACGAAAAAAACGCTGCGAATAGGCCCAGCCCACATAGACCCGTGCGAAGGCTCGCAGGCCGCGTTCGGCCAGGCCGCCCGCAGCCAATGCCGGGTCGGCTTCGAGCGCAGCCTTCACGCCGTCCAGAAACACGGCGTTGTGCGGATAACAGTGCGCCGTAGCACAGACTGCCAGCAGGCTGCCGACACGCTTCGGATAGAGGCTGCCCCATTGCAGGGCTTGCATGCCGCCCATCGACCAGCCCGCGACCAGGCGCGGCGCGGCGTCGTCGAAGCGTTCGGCAATCAATTGCCGTTGCGCCCGAACGTTATCGGCCAGGCTGACCGGCGGGAACGCCGCCCCGCGCTGGCTCGGCGCCGCGTTGCTGAGAGAAGAAGACTCGCCGTTGCCGAACAGGGCCGGAATCAGCAGGCAATAGCCCTGGGCGAGTGGGCTGTCCGGAGCCTCGGCCCAGGCACGGTTGGCGTTCATCGCACCGCCATAGTGCGTGGGCAGCACCACCAGGTTGTCGGCTGCGCTGTTTAACGTACCGGCGACGCAGTAGGCGAGATAGGCGTCGCGCAGGACTGTGCCGCTGTCGAGTATGAAATCGCCTAGCGGGAAAAAATCTTCAACCCATTGTTCATCAGTCATTTATCTTCGCCTTGGCGTGTGGTCAGCCGGTCGGTATCTATAATTAAATATACAGGCTGGCATGTATATTGTAAGTGGTTTGGCATGGCGCCGTTGTGCCAGATGGGCCGGGCGAGTGCCCGCTGACGTTTTCCAGACCAAACCAAGGACCGATTCGATGGGACATACCGTGGACGCCGCCTCGCTACAGGCGAGTCTTGCAGAACAAGGCGTGAAATACGCGATGGCCGGCTATGTGGATATCCACGGCTGCGTAAAGGGCAAGTTCGTACCGCTGGATCATCTCGACAATATGTTCGGCGGTAGCGAGCTGTATACCGGCGCGGCGCTGGATGGCGTACCGCAGGATATTTCCGACAATGAGGTCGCCGCCATGCCCGATCCGGCGACGGCGACCGTCTGCCCCTGGGATAACCGCCTCGCGTGGTTTGCAGGCGATCTACATCTCGATGGTGCGCCGTTCGAGGCCTGTTCGCGCACCATTCTCAAGCGCCAGCTCGAACGCGCCAAGGCGATGGGTTTTACCTTCAATCTGGGTATCGAGACGGAGTTCTTCCTGTTTCGGGAAACCGAAGACGGCGGGTTTGCGCCGATTAGCGACCGCGATTCGCTGGCCAAACCCTGCTACGACCCGCGCGGGCTCATGGATAACCTGCCCATCGTCGATGAACTGGTCGATGCCATGAATACGCTCGGCTGGGATGTGTATTCGTTCGACCACGAAGACGCCAATGGCCAGTTCGAAACCGATTTCAAATTCGCCGATGCGCTGACCATGGCGGATCGCTTCGTGTTCTTTCGCATGATGGCCAACGAGATCGCCCGTAAGCATGGGGCGTTCGCCAGCTTCATGCCCAAGCCGTATTCCGACAAGACGGGCAGTGGCGCGCACTACAACATGTCGCTGGCCGATATCGATACGGGCGCAAACCTGTTTTCACCCGCCAAGGGCGACCAGTACGGCTGCGGCGTCTCCGAGCTGGGTTATCAGTTCATTGCCGGCGTGCTCAAGCATGCCCGTGCCATCAGCGCGGTGATCGCGCCCACGGTCAACAGCTACAAGCGCCTGGTTCGCCAGGGCAGCATGTCGGGCTCGACCTGGGCGCCGGTGTTCGCCTGCTACGGCAATAACAATCGCACCAACATGATTCGTATCCCCGGCGTGGGCTCGCGGGTGGAATGCCGCGCGGCGGATATTGCCTGCAACCCCTATCTGGGCGCCGCACTCGTGCTGGCCGCGGGGCTGGAAGGCATCGAAAACGGCATGGATGCCGGCAAGCCGCACCGCGAAAACATGTACCGCTACAGCGATGCCGAGATCGATGCCATGGGCGTGACCATGCTGCCGCGCACGCTGGGCGAGGCGATCACCGATTTCGCGGCCGACCCGCTGGCACGCGATGTGTTTGGCGATCGCATGTTCGATGCCTATGTCGATTTCAAGCGCGGTGAATGGGACAGCTATCACACAGCCGTCTCGAACTGGGAAATCGAACGCTATCTGAAATTGTTCTGAGTCTTTGTTGTTGCGTGACTGGACCGACCACCGGGAGACATACCGATGCACTTGAAGAAAACGCTAACGTTGGCGATCGCGACGATCGCACTTGTGGCCGGCATGGGCACAGCCCAGGCCGCCGAAAAGCGCGATTCGTTCCGTATTGCCTGGACCATCTATGCCGGCTGGATTCCCTGGGACTATGTGAAGACCTCGGGGATCATGGATAAATGGGCCGACAAGTACGATATCGACGTCGAGATCGTGCAGATCAACGACTATATCGAGTCGATCAACCAGTACACGACCGGCCAGTTCGATGGCGTGGTCGCCACCAGCATGGATGCGCTGTCGATCCCCGCGGCTTCGGGCGTGGATACCACGGCCCTGATCGTGGGCGACTACTCCAACGGCAATGACGGTATCGTGTCCAAGGATGTCGATAACGTCGCCGATCTGAAAGGAAAGACGATCAATCTCGTACAGCTGTCGGTGTCCCACTATCTGCTGGCCCGTGCCCTGGAAGAAAACGGGCTGTCGGAGCCGGACGTGAATCTGGTGAACACCTCGGATGCCGATATCGTGGCGGCATTTCAGGGCAGCACGGTACGTACGGTGGTGACCTGGAACCCGCTGCTGAGCACGGTCGCCGAGACCCCCGGCGCCCACGAGATCTTCGATTCCAGCCAGATCCCGGGCCATATCAAGGACCTGACGCTGGTCAACACCGACACGCTCGAGGCCAATCCGGCGCTGGGAAAGGCCCTGGTCGGTGCCTGGTACGAAATGATGGCCGATCTCGGCGCGGACACCGCCAAGGGCCGCGAGGTCCGGGCCTATCTGGGTGAAGCCTCCGGTACCGACCGCGCCGGCTACGAAGCCCAGCTCGATGGCATGAAGATGTTCTATACGCCGGATGAGGCGATTGCGTTCATCTCCAGCGATCAGGCCTACGAGGCCATGGACAGCGTGCGTCAGTTCTCGTTCGAGAAAGGCCTGCTGGGCGAGGGCGCGGCGAGCGCGGATTTCGTAGGCATCGCCTTCCCGGAGGACCGGGTGCTGGGCGACGAAAACAACGTCAACCTGCGCTTCGATACCACCTATATGCAGATGGCGGCCGACGACGCGCTCTAACCAAAGCCGTAGCGACAGGCGGGCCGCGACGCGGTCCGCCTGTCTTGCGTGCAAGGGGCTCGCACTCGATCATGACACGATGAGACGTACTCCCGAACAGGCCGAACAGACCCGGCTCAAGGTCATCGATGCCGGGCTGCGCCTGTTCAGCCAGTACGGCTATTCCGGTACCACGCTGGCGATGATCGCCCAGGACGCCGGCATGAGCCGTGGGCCGATCTACTGGCATTTCAAGAACAAGGACGAGCTCTTCGAAGCGGTGCTCGCCTATTCGCAGACGCCGCTCCAGGCGCTGGTTCAGGCCGCGCGTGCCGATACGCCCGATCCGGTCACCCGCATGAGCGATTTCATTGCCGGCTGGTTCGACCGGCTGGTCGACGACAAGCGTCATCGCCAGTCGTTTGAAATTCTCATGAACAAGACCGAGCTCACGCAACGCATGGCCCGTACCGTGCGCCGCGAGCGCGAACTCACGCGCGCGATCATCGACCTGTTCGAAAACCTCATCGACGAGGCGCGTGCGCAGGATCTGCTGCCAGCCGGCGATCCTGCGCCGGCGTTGGCCCTGCAGACCTATACCTATCTCATGGGCGTGACCCAGACCTGGCTGTTCGCGCCGCGACTGTTCTCGTTGCGCCAGCAAAAAGCCTATTTTCATCGCAAGTGCCTGGCCACGCTGTACGGTCGGGCCGAGATACCGCCCGTCTGAGGGTGGGCGGCCGCGGCGTTGTCATCGCCGTGTGATGTTCGCGTTCGCAAGCTGTCATCTGACTTGGCCAAGCTGCGCGCTTCGCAACGACAGCCTGGGGATTTCAATGGCAGCTTCCTTGTTCGTGCGGCGCGCGCTGATGCTCGCGACGACGGTGTTTTGTGGTTCGATCGCCAGTATCGGTCACGCCCAATCTTCGATTCTCATCAACGAGATCGATGCCGATACCACCGGCACCGATACCGAGGAATTCGTCGAACTCAGCGATGGCGGCACGGGCAACACGGCCCTCGACGGTCTGGTGTTGGTGTTCTACAACGGCAGTAATGATCAAAGCTATGCCGCCTTCGATCTCGACGGCACGGTGACCTCGGCTGATGGCTACTATGTGCTGGGTAACGCCGGTGTGGCAGGTGTAGGCACCGTCTTTCCAAGCAACGGGCTACAGAACGGCCAGGACGCGGTCGCCCTGTATGCCGGCGATGCCGCCGATTTTCCCGATGGCACGCCGGTGACCACGGACAATCTGATCGATGCCGTGGTCTATGGCACCGGCGACAGCGACGATCCCGAGCTCGACGTGCTGCTCGTCGACGGCGCGCCGCAGCTCGATGAAGATGCCAATGGCGACAAGAACAACCAATCGCTGCAACGCACGTCCGACAGCAGTGGCACGGGCCGCGATACCCGGAGTTTCACGGTGGCCGCGCCCACGCCGAATGCGGCCACGGGCAGCGCGCCTGATAACGGCAACGACACACCCGATAACGCCGATGGCATTCCCGATAACGCGATAACCGGGCTGCGCATCTACGACATCCAGGGCGCTTCCCATCTGTCGCCGCACGAAGGCGATGCGGTGGCCGGCGTGCCGGGTATCGTGACTGCGGTTACCGGCAACGGTTTCTATTTTCAGGACCCGGACGGCGATGGCGACGCGGCCACCAGTGATGCGGTGCTCGTGTTTACCGGCGGTACGCCCACCCGACGTGACGGTGCCCCCGTGGCGGTCGGCGATGTCGTGGCCGTCGCCGGTACGGTCAAGGAATTCTATCCGGGCGACAATCAAACCAATCTGCCGACCACCGAAATCGCGATCGGCAGCGATGGCAGTACGCGAGCCATCGACGATGTCGGCGCGGTCTTCGATCAGACCGAGATTATGGCCGTGACCATCGGTCAGGGCGGACGTATCGCTCCGCAGGTGATCATCGATAACGATACCAACGGCGACGTGGCGACCAGCGATACCACGGTCTTTGATCCCGAGGAAGACGGACTGGATTTCTACGAAAGCCTGGAAGCCATGCGGGTGCGAGTGAACCAGGGCATGGCGGTCGGACCGACCAGCCGTTTCGGTGAGATATTTCTGGTGCCTGATGCCGGCGCAACCGCCAACGGCATCAATGCACGCGGTGGGATTACGCTGGTCGAGCGTGGCGATATCGTGGACTGCAACCCCGAACGTATTCAGATCGACGATACGCTGCTCGCCGAGCCCATGCCGGCCGTCGATACGGGCGCGTTGTTCACCGAAGTGGTCGGCGTGCTCGGTTACGGGTTCGGCAACTTCGAAATCCTGCCGGATACGCTGGCCGCGCCGCAGCCGTCGAATCTTAACCGGAGCGGGGTGGGCGTGCTGGCGCGCGGCGATACCCTGACCGTGGCCGGCTACAACGTGGAAAACCTCGACCCCAACGACGACGACGGCGATACCGATATCGCCGATGGCAAGTTCGAAGCCATCGCCGATCAGATCGTCGATCAGCTGGGCGCGCCGGATATCCTCGCCCTGCAGGAAGTCCAGGACAACGACGGCTCGGCCTCCGACAATAACGACCCGGTGGTGGCCGCCGATCGCACGCTCGCGCGTCTGGTCGATGCCATTGTCGAAGCGGGCGGGCCGCGCTATACGGCCACGGAAGTCGTGCCCGAGTCTAAAAAAGACGTCGGTCAGCCGGGCGGCAATATCCGCGTAGCCTATCTCTACGATGCCAGTCGCGTGAATCTGGTCGAGGCCCGCGACGGGGTGGGCGATGCCACGACCGCTACGCAGGTTTCGGCGAATAGTGAAGGCCAGCTGGCGCTCACGCTCAACCCTGGACGTGTTCAGCCGCAGGACCCGGCCTTCAATAACAGCCGCAAGCCGGTCGCTGCCCTGTTCGAGTTTCGCGGCCAACGCGTACTGCTGGTGAACAACCACTTCGCATCCAAGGGCGGCAGTTCGCCCCTGTTCGGTGCGCTACAGCCCTACGAGAACGGCTCGGCCGACCAGCGCAGCGCCCAGGCCGCAGTCGTCAATGCGTTCGTGGATGACGCGCTGGCCGCGATGGACGATGCCCGAATTGGCCTGGTGGGCGATTTCCACGAATTCGGCTTTCTCGCGCCCATGAAAACCCTCACCGGCGCCGATACCGGTACGCCCGTGGTCTCGGATCTGCTGGATACACTCGATGCCACGGCACGCTATACCTACGTATACGAGGGTAATTCGCAGGCGCTGGATCATTTCTTCGTCAGCCCCGCGCTCGCAACCAACGCCAGCGTGACGGTCGCGCATGTGAATGCCCAATTCGCCGATCAGGTCAGCGACCACGATCCGATCGTGGCCAGCTTCGATATGACGCCAAGTGGATCGCAAAACGACGACGACAACGATGCTCCGGCCCAGGCCAGCGACGACGACTCGAGTGGCGGCTGTACGCTGGGCAATGGTCATGACGCCAGCCTGGTGCTGCTTTTATGCGCGGCCGTGCTCACCCTTGGCTGGCGGCGCCGTCGCAAGCTGTGACCTAGCAGGTTGCGATAACCCAACCCACCCGCGTTCCATGATCACGCCCCGGTTTGACGCCGGGGCGTGTCGCGTTCAGACGCCCTGCGCGGTGACCGCCGCGGGCGGCCGGCTGACGGCATGACCCGCAAGGCGTAGGTAAGCGCGGTATCGATCGCTTCGCAACCCCCTGCGAAGACGGGGCGCAATTTGTCACTGCGCACTGCTGCAGTCATGATATGCGCCGTACTACGGTTGGCCGGGCCGTCTTTGGGCGCGGTAATAGCCGTTATGCTGTAACGTGTCTGGCAAGGAAAGACGCAATATGAATCGAGTCTGTGCTTCGCGATCGGCGTTCGACGCCGTGCGGATATTCGTTGTGTTTGTTGTACTCATGGTTGCGTTGATCGCCCCGCAGGCGATGGCCCAGCAGTCACAGGGCGATACCGCCGGGGGCGACGTCGCCAAGCAGGCCCTGCCATTGACCCAGCTGGCGGACCTGCTCGAAAACGACGAGGCACGAGCCCAGATCGTCGATCAGCTGCGCCAGGCCGCGCAGTCCGGCAACGCCGAGGCCACCGATAGCGCCTTGCCGGCGCCGCCCGAGTCCGGCAAGGACCCGGCGCTGGAAAAAGCCCCGGACGGGGAAGGGGCCGCGGCCGAACAGGCGGCCGCAAGCCAGGAGCGGGTGTCGTTCGCGCGCCGTTTCGCCCAGACGACGGCCGGCTGGGCCGAGGTGATCGGCGAGCGCGTATCGGCGACCTGGGCGATGCTCACGTCGCTCGACGAAGACCGGGGCCCGGGCCCGGAATTCGATATGTCGGTGTTTATCGCCGCGGTCACCACCTTCGCCTTGGTGGCAGTCGCTACCGTGGTGTCGTTTTTCGTGTTGCGCCTGCTCGCCGGTACGCTGTTCTCCGCCATTGGGCGCTTTTCGCAACGCGCCGAAACCGGCGCGGGCGTTCTGATTCGCCGGGGCACGGCGATCGTGCTCGCGCTGATCGTGGATGTGGCGGTGGTACTGCTGGCCTGTGGCGCGGGTTATCTGGCCGGGCTCTATGCCTTTGGTGAAACCGGCAGTATCGGTACGCGCGAGTCGCTGTTCATCAATGCCTTCGCGCTGATCGAACTCACTAAGGTCGCCATCCGCGCGGTCTTCGCTGCCCGCTATGAAAGTCTGCGTCTGCTCAATATTCCCAGCTCGGTGGCCGAGTGGTGGAGTGTGCGCCTGCGCTGGTTCGTGGGCATTATCGGTTACGGGCTGCTGGTGCTGGTGCCAATCATCAACGTCCAGCTGTCGTTCTTCCTGGGCGCGGTCGTGAGCTTCGTGCTCATGGGCGGCGCCTATCTCTATGCGTTGGTCGTCATCTTCCGCAATCGGCAGCTGTTCAACGATCGCCTGCAGCGGATGTCGGAAACCGCCTCGATCGGTTTCTTCGGCGTGCTGTTCAAGCTGATGTCGAAGCTGTGGGTGATTCTGGCCGTGGCCTATTTCACCACGCTGTTCGTCTCCAGCCAGGTCGACCCCAACGACGCATTGCCGTTCATGCTCTCTGCCACCCTCGAGACGCTGGTCGCGGCTGCAGTGGCACTGGGTATCTCGGGGCTGCTGTCGAAGGCAATCGGCAAGCGGGTCACCTTCTCCGACAACGTGCGTGCCAAGCTGCCGATGCTCGAAGCGCGGGTGAATTCCTATGTGCCGACCGCGCTCAAGGTTATCCGCGTACTGATTCTGGTGGCCTTCGCGCTGGTGGTGGCCAATGCATGGCATCTGTTCGATCTGGGCGCGTGGCTGGCGTCCGACGCCGGTCTGACCACGGTATCCACGCTCATCCGGGTGGGCATCGTACTGTCGGCGGCAGCGTTGCTGTGGTTGATCGCGGCCAGCATCATCGAGCACCGGCTCAACCCGAATACCGGCTCCGGCAAGCCCAGTGCCCGCCAGGAAACGCTGCTCGAGCTGTTCCGCAACGCGCTGGCGATTCTGATCATCACCATGACGTTGATGATCTCGCTATCGCAGATTGGCGTGGATATCGGCCCGTTGATCGCCGGCGCCGGTGTGCTCGGTCTGGCCATCGGTTTCGGTGCCCAGAAGCTGGTACAGGACATCATCACCGGCGTGTTCATTCAGCTCGAGAATGCGATGAATACCGGCGATGTCGTGACCGTGGGCGGGGTGACCGGCACCGCGGAGCGCCTGACCATTCGCTCGGTCGGTATTCGCGATCTCGACGGCTCGTACCATATCGTGCCGTTCTCGTCGGCCAGCACGGTGACCAACTATCAGCGTGATTTCGCCTACTTCCGCACCGAATACGGCATTGGCTATCGCGAGGATATCGACAACGCCGTCTATCACCTGCGTCAGGCCTTCGAGGAGCTCAAGGCCGACGAAAACGTGCGCGACAATATCCTCGAGGACATGACGGTTCCGGGGGTGACGGCGCTGGCCGACAGCTCGGTCAATATCCGCATCATGATCAAGACCAAACCCGGCACCCAGTGGGGTGTGGGCCGTGCCTTCAACCGTCTGGTCAAGATGCATTTCGATCGGGCCGGTATCGAGATCCCGTTCCCGCATCAGACGATCTACTTCGGCGAGGATCGCGACGGCAAGGCGCCGCCGGCGAATCTGCGCATCATCGATGCGCCCGTCGAAGCCCGCGAAGAGTCCGCACCGCGTCGCAAGACACGCAAGGGCGACGATGCGGCGCCCGAGGAAACCGGGGACGCGCCGGCCGACACCTAGTCGCACGCGGTTCGTGCCAATCAACCCGCGGTCTGTTCAGGCCGCGGGTTTTTTATGTCCGCGATCAGCGAGCGCGCCGCGTTTGACCCAACCGCTGGCTCACCGCGTGCAAGCACGCGACCTGCGCCATGCTCGAAATCGAGCGCGCGCGATCCTGCGCGATTGGCGGCTGAGCGCTGCGAGATTGCGCATAAATTCGCCGCTTGTGTGACAGCGCTGTGACGACCGGCGTTTCGGGCGTCTGTGCGCGGTTTGTCCACAGCCTTATCCAAAGGCTGTGTGCACAAACCGGGGGCTTTTCAACACCCGTGCTCGGAACGGTAAAAACACCGTCCGTCAAGGCCTGTAGCGCTTGATCAATAATTGTGCAATACGTCTGTAACGCCGGTCGCGCAAGGGTTTGCGCCAGTTAATGACCGGTTGTCCACAGGCTTGTCCAGTGCGATTGTGAAAACTGTTCACGACCGCGCGCGCAGCGCGGCGCGGGCAGGTTTACGCGCTGGATTCGGCCTCCGATTCGCTCCAGTCGCGGGCCCAGCCTTCGTCGTCGCGAAACATCTCGTCGCCGGCGTGCTGGGTGAATTCGATCGCGATGCGTTCGCGGGGTACGTCCAGATGTTCGACGCACAGGTCCAGCAGTTCGATGGCCAGTTGCTCGCGCCATTCGGTGGGACGACCACGACGGATATCGCACATCATCACCACGCCGGGTTCGGGTTCGCCTTCACCACACCGCCACAGGCCACCGTTGGTGAGTTCGCGAAACCCCACGCTCACCCGGCGTGGGGTGGTGTGCATGCGTTCGGCATAGATTTCACCCAGGCGGCGGGCCAGATTGCGCTTGGTGTCCTGGGGATATTCGCTCGGCAGATCGAGTTGCAGGTAAGGCATGAGCTTGTTGCTGGATTTTGAATTGAACGCCCATGAATGCATATCGCGGACAGCGCATGCAATGCAGCGCGCGTGGCAACGATTGCACAGGCACTGATCGTGGATTGATCGCGCGCGGCGCAGCCCTTGTCCTGCGGGCGTTTGCGGCCGTCATGCGCAGCCTGTCCACAGGCTTGTCCCAAGATTATGTGGGTAAAACCGACACCGGGACGTGGGTGCGTGGTGGTATGCAGACGGGCACGCCGCGCCCGATTCGCTGCGCTGACTGCACAGCGGCGGCTTGATCAATTATTGCGCAAAAGGCTTGAATCGCCCGCGCCTTGGGGCGTTCACGCGACTGCAAACGGGTTGTCCACAGGGTTGTCAAAAGCCGGTGTGCACAAAGCGCCCCGACATGCGCGCCGGCCTCAGCCGCCCAGAGGCCAGATCCAGGGCACGAGCGCAATCGTGACCAAGCCGACCAGCAGTGTCAGCGGTGCGCCCAGGCGGAGAAAGTCGGTAAAACGATAGCCGCCGGGGCCATAGACCATCAGATTGGTCTGATAGCCGATCGGGGTGAGAAAGCTTGCCGAGGCGGCCACGACCACCACGATGGCATAGGGCATGGGCGACTGCGACGCGCCCTGGGCCAGGGTGACCGCGATCGGAAACATGATCACCGCAGCGGCGTTGTTGGTCACGATCGAAGAGATCAACACCGTACTCACGAACAGGCCGGTGAGCGCGGCATAGCTGGAGTTGCCGGCCAGACCGATAAAGCCCTGTGCGATGGCTTCGGCCAGACCGGTTTGCTGTACGGCTGCGCCGATGCCGACGGCCGCGCCGATCGCGACCAGCAACGGCCAGTCCAGCATCTTGCGCGCCGAGCTCAGCGAACAGCAACCTGTGAGCACCATCAGCACCGCGCCGGCCAGAGCGCCGTGCAGGATATCGACAATGCCGATCGCCACCGCGATCACCAGCAGGGCCAGGATCGCGATCGCGGCGTAGGCACGCTGGTGCTGCGGTGGGTGTGAATCCTCGATTGTGCTGACCAGGAAGAAATCCCGCGAGTGACGCTGCTGGGCGGCAAACGAAGGCCGGGCTTCGAGCAACAGCGTATCGCCCGGCTGGAGCACGATATCGCCGATCTTGCGCTTGATACGGGCGCCGTCACGGGCCACCGCGAGCACCACCGCATTGTACTGGCCACGAAAGCCACCCTCGCGAATGGTCTTGCCGACCAGCGGGCAGCTGTGCGAAACCACGGCTTCGATGAGCACGCGCGCACGCCGTGGCGTATCGAGCTTGAATATCTGTTCGGTCGCCGGTACGAGACCACGGGTCTTGTGCAGGTGTACCACCGAATCCACGATGCCTACGAACACCAGCCGGTCCTCGCCCTGCAACGGTTCGCGTGGCGATACCGCCGGCATGATATGACCGTCGCGCTCGATCTCAGCCAGATACATGCCCGGTAGCTGGCGCAGCCCGGCTTCTTCGATGGTCTGGCCTTCCAGTGGCCCGCCGGCGGCGACCATCATCTCCACGCTGTATTCGCGCGGGTTGTCCATGCGATCGAGCGCGGGCGTACGATCGGGCAGCAACCAGCGCCCGGCGCCGATCATCAAGGCCGAGCCCAGCACGGTAATCGGCACGCCGACCCAGGCCAGTTCGAACATGCCCAGCCCGTCGTCCAGACCCTGTTGCACGAGCAGGCTATTGATCAACAGATTGGTGCTGGTGCCGATCAGCGTACAGGTGCCGCCGAGAATCGCGGCAAAGCTCAATGGCATCATCAGCTGCGATACGGCCATGCCGTGCTTGCGACACCAGTCCGATACGGCCGGTATGAGCGCGGCCACCACCGGCGTGTTGTTCAAAAACGCGCTCAATACCGCGGTCGGCGCGATCAGCTGGGTCTGGGCATGGGCGATCGAGCGCGGTTTCTTGAGCACCCGCGCGGCCAGCATCTGGGTGGCGCCGGTATCACGCAAACCTGCTACCACGACATACAGGGCAGCGATGGTGATCACCCCCGGATTGGCAAAGCCGGCAAACGCGGATTCGGTATCGATCACGCCGGACAGCAGCAGGGCGATGAGTGCGGCCACCAGCACGGCGTCGACCGCGACCGCGGTCAGCGCAAGGCAGGCGAATGCCGCGACCAGCACGGCGAGCGTGAACAGGGCGGCTAACGACATGACCAGTTTTGCCCGGTGGGTTGTCGGTCGGCGCGGCTATAGGCGCGTGTAGCGGGCGCGTACAAACTCGATGGCATGGTGCGAAGGCGCGTCAGCTCAAGCGATCAGTCAGTCGCGATGTCGTGTGCTTCACGGCGCCAGCGATCGAAGCCGCCGTCCATATGCGCGACCTCGGTCAGCCCCATATCCAGCAGCGTGGCCGTCGCCAGGGCCGACCGCCAGCCCTTGTTGCAATACAGAATGAGGGTTTCGGCCTCGGCGAGTACGGGCTTGTGGTACGGGCTGTCCGGGTCGATCCAGAATTCGAGCATGCCGCGCGGTACATGCAGCGAATCCGGAATATAGCCCTCGCGCTTGCGTTCGCGCACGTCGCGCAGATCGACCAGCAGCACGCCCTCATCGTGTCGTCGGGCGGCCACGTCGTCCGGCGACAGGCTGGTCACGCGTTGCTGCGCACGGGCGACCAAGGTGTGCACGCTGGTCTGGATGGGCATGCTCGATATCCGTTAAGTAACTGCGCGTCGGTTATATCATGCAGCCCGGTTTCATGTGCGATGCACGCCAGTGCGCCAGTCGTGGCGACCGCGAGCCACGGACTGCGGTTCGCGGGTTGGCATGTGTCGATGCGCAAGCGGCGATATCATAGGCGCAAACCGAATTGCACCGTGGCTACGGCGGGGTACGAAACGCGTATCGTGCGCATGACGACCGCCGGCCATGCTCGGGCTTGATACAAAAAAACGCCAGGATTGCTTGATGTCGAAACACAGCGAGAAACGTTCGCTCTATATTCCCTACGCCGGCCCGACGCTGCTGGAAATGCCGCTGCTTAACAAGGGCAACGCATTCGATGCCGACGAGCGGGTGGCCTTCAACCTCATCGGTTTATTGCCGCAGAACGTGGAGACGATCGAAGAGCAGGTCGAGCGTGCCTATCGCCAGTATCAGACCTGTAGCAACGATCTGGACAAGCATATCTATCTGCGCGGCATCCAGGACGACAACGAGACCATGTTCTTTCGTTTGCTCGAAGAACATCTCGAAGAGATGATGCCGATCATCTATACGCCCACGGTCGGGCGTGCCTGCGAGAAGTTTTCCGAGATCTATCGCAACCACCGCGGGCTGTTCGTGAGTTACCCGGATCGCCACCGTATCGACGACATCATCCGTAGCGCGACCAAGGACAACGTCAAGGTGATCGTGGTCACCGACGGCGAGCGTATCCTGGGGCTGGGCGATCAGGGCATCGGCGGCATGGGCATTCCCATCGGCAAGCTGTCGCTGTATACGGCCTGCGGCGGCATCAGTCCGGCGTATACGCTGCCCGTGGTGCTGGATGTGGGCACCAACAATCAGGATCTGTTGGACGACCCCATGTACATGGGCTGGCGTCACGAGCGTATTTCCGATGCCGAATACGCCGAGTTCGTGGATCTGTTCGTGCAGGCGATCAAGCGCCGCTGGCCGGGGGTGCTGCTGCAGTTCGAGGATTTCGCCCAGGCCAATGCCATGCCGCTACTCAAGCGCTATCGCGATCAGCTGTGCTGTTTCAATGACGATATCCAGGGCACGGCCGCCGTGGTCGTGGGCTCGTTGCTGGCGGCCTGCAAGGCCAAGAACGAATCCATCGCCGATCAAACCATCGCCTTCGTCGGCGCGGGTTCGGCCGGCTGCGGCATTGCCGAACAGATCGTGGTCGCCATGACCGATGCCGGTCTTGAAGAACGCCAGGCCCGTGAGCGCATCTACATGATCGATCGCGATGGGCTGATTACCGATGCCATGAGCGGCCTCTACGATTTTCAGCGCCGTCTTGCCCAGCGCCAGTCTAAGGTCGACGACTGGGACGATACGACCGAAACCGATCCGTTGCTCACGGTCATCGACAACGCCCGGCCGACGGTGCTCATCGGCGTGTCTGGCCAGCGCGGACTGTTCTCGCAGCAGGTCATCGAAACCATGCATCGGCATTGTTCGAATCCGCTGGTCATGCCGTTGTCGAACCCCACCTGGAAGGTCGAGGCCACACCCCAGGAAATCCTCGACTGGACCGACGGCCAGGCGCTGGTCGCCACCGGCAGTCCCTTCGACCCGGTGACCGTCGGCGACGAGCAGCGCCCGATCGCCCAGTGCAACAATGCCTATATCTTTCCCGGCATCGGTCTGGGGGTAATCGCCACCGGCGCGGCGCATGTTACCGACAGCATGCTCATGGCGGCCTCCCGCGCGCTTGCTGAGAGTTCGCCGCTGGGCACGACCGGCGAGGGCGCATTGTTGCCGCCGCTGTCCGAGGTGCGCGAGCTGAGCCAGTCGATCGCCTTCGCCGTGGCCAAGCAGGCCCAGGCCGATGGCGTAGCGCTCAAATCCAGCGACGATACGATCAAGGAACGTGTCGAGCGCCATTTCTGGTATCCGCGTTATCGTCGCTATCGGCGCGCGGCGTTCTAGCGCTAACCCATCGTTTCGGACGGCTTCGACCAAAGTCGGGGCCGCCGGAACTGCGCCTGCGAAAAGCCGCACACGGGCGTTTGGCGTTTTACTGGCCTGGTTTCTGGGCTGTCTGGCTACCGTTGTCTTGTTCTATTGCGTGATTCGTCGCTTAATCGAGCGATAACCACAGGCACGCACGACGTGCCGGCGATGCCGTATTTGCGGTGCGGCAAGGAGAGCGAAGATGACCAGCGCCCAGCCCAGCTATGCGCATGGCGCGTATGGCAACCTCCTGTCGGGCCAGACCATCGGCCAGGCATTCGATACAGCGGCCGCCGCCTGGCCCGATCGACTGGCACTGGTCAGCCGGCACCAGTCGATTCGCCTGACCTATGCCCAACTCAAGCAGCAGGTGGATCGCTATGCGGCTGCCTTCGTCGCCCTCGGGCTGGCGCCGGGGGATCGGATCGGCATCTGGTCGCACAATTGTGCCGAATGGCTGATCACGCAATATGCCACTGCCAAGGCGGGGCTGGTCCTGGTGAATATCAATCCGGCCTATCGGCGCGCCGAGGTGGAATACGCCCTCAACAAGGTCGGTTGCCGTGCGCTGGTGGTCATGCCGCAGCATTCCAGCAGCGATTATCTGGGCATGCTCGCCGGCCTTGCACCGGAACTGGCCGACTGTGCGCCGGGTGCGTTGCGAAGCGCGGCCTTGCCCTGCCTGGAAATCGTCATCCGGCTGGGCGACGAACACACGCCCGGCATGCTCAATTTCAACGATCTGCCCGATCGGGTGGGTGCGGCGGATACGGCCCGTGTCGACGAACTGGCCGGCCTGCTGCAAGCCGACGACGCGATCAATATCCAGTTCACCAGCGGCACCACCGGCCAACCCAAGGGCGCAACGCTATCGCACCACAATATTCTCAATAACGGCCTGTTCGTGGGCGAGGGCATGGGTCTGACCGCCGACGATCGCGTGGCTGTGCCGGTGCCGTTGTATCACTGTTTCGGCATGGTCATGGGCAATCTCGGCGCGCTCACCCACGGCGCGGCGGTAGTCTATCCGGCGCCGTCCTTCGAGCCGGGGGCCACACTCGAGGCCGTCGCGGCCGAGCGCTGCACGGCCCTGTACGGCGTGCCGACGATGTTCATCGCCGAAATGGGTGTTGCGGATTTCGTCGACTACGATCTGTCCTGCCTGCGTACCGGCATCATGGCCGGCTCGCCCTGCCCACAGGCGGTCATGCAGCGCGTGATCGACGAAATGCATATGCAGGACGTGATCATCTGCTACGGCATGACCGAAACCTCGCCGGTGAGTTGCCAGACCGCCATGGACGACGACATGCAGGCGCGCGTATCCACGGTCGGGCGCGTGTTGCCGCATCTGGAAATCAAGATCGTGGATATCGACGGGCGGGTAGTGGCCCGCGGCGAGCCGGGCGAATACTGCACGCGGGGGTATAGCGTGATGCTCGCTTACTGGGACGACGCCACGCGCACCGCCGAAGCGATCGACGCGGCCCGCTGGATGCATACCGGCGATCTGGCGGTGATGGACGAGGCCGGCTATTGTCGTATCGTCGGCCGGCTAAAGGATATGGTCATTCGCGGCGGCGAGAATATCTATCCGCGCGAGATCGAGGAATATCTGTATCGTCATCCGGCGGTCGCCGATGTGCAGGTCGTGGGCGTGCCCGACGAACGCTTCGGCGAGGAACTGTGTGCCTGGGTTCAACTGGCCGCCGGGCAGACACTCGACGAAGGCGCGCTGCGCGCGTTCTGCGAGGGCGAGATCGCGCACTACAAGATCCCGCGCTATATCCGGTTCGTCGAGAGCTTTCCGTTGACGGTGACCGGCAAGGTACAGAAATACCGTATGCGCGAGTACATGATCGACGAACTGGGCCTGGCTTAGCCACCGGGCCCGCCGGCGAATCGTCTCGTCGCGGTGGGCGCGGCTTTCGGGCTCGCTCGCGCGCCTGGGTGCGGTTTATACGCCCAGGCGCGCGCGCGGATTGAAATCCAGCTCGTGGGCCATGCGTTCGTAGACTGCCCGTGCCTTGTCGCTGTCGGCCGGGGGCAGGGCGATACGCAGGACCGCATAGAGATCGCCCGGTGTCTTGCCCGGCATGCCGCGCCCGCGCAGGCGCAGCCGTTTGCCGTCACGCGAGTTCGGCGGAATCCGTAGATCCACCGCGCCGGCCGGCGTGGGTGCCTTGACCGTGGCGCCGAGCGCGGCCTCCCAGGGGGCGACCGGCAGTTCCAGAATCAGGTCGGAGCCGTCCAGGGTATAGAGCGGATGCGGCTTGAAGCCGATTTCCAGCAACAGATCGCCCGGTGTATCCGCGGTATTGCCCGATTTGGCCTGGCCGGCCAGACGCAGCTGCTGGCCTTCGCGTACACCCTTGGGAATGGTGACATTGAGCGAACGCGAGCGCTCGACCGTCTGCCCGAGTTCGTTGACCTCGGGCGAGCGCAGCGTGACCCGCCGGCGCCCGCCGGTGAAGGCGTCTTCCAGATCGAGTTCCACGCGGGCGATATGATCCTGGCCCCGGCGCGGGCCGAAGCCTTGTCCGAAACCCTGACCGAAGCCATGGCTGCGACGTGTGCCGCCGGTGGACCGTGCGCCGGCAAAACCGCGCCCGAACAGCGATTCGAAGAAATCGCTGAACGTCGAGCCGTCCGCGCCCGGGTCGGCATGCGCGCTGCCGCTGAAATCGAAGCCGTGATCCCAGCCCGGCGGCGGTTGAAAGCCGGTTTGTGCACGCGCGCGCTCGGGGTCGATACGATCGTAGGCTGCGCGTTTTTCCGGATCCTTGAGCACTTCGTAGGCTTCATTGGCCTCCTTGAAGCGGTCGTCGGCGTCCGCTTCCTTGCTCACGTCCGGATGATACTTGCGCGCCATGCGCCGATACGCCTTCTTGATATCGTCTTCCGAGGCGTCGCGTTCCAGCCCGAGAATCTTGTAATAGTCCTTGTATTCCAATAGTGCTCTCCGCTGGGCCATTGTCTGTCAGGCCCATGCCAACAATGTATGGGCACGCGCGCGCCCTTCAATTGACCCGGATCATGATCGGCGGCTGATCACACCCATTTGGCCAATGCAGTTTCGACGCCGGTACGAAAAAGCCACAGCATGGCGATGCCCAACTTAAAAATACGCGCCCGTACCCGGGCCTTCATCGGGTTTTTGCCGGATTGAGTTCGTCGATTCGGCCGGGCTTAATGGCGTAGCCGCAGCAAAGCCCGCGAAAACGCGCGCCGGCCTACGGTTTCGATATCGCCTCGATACCCAAACATCGGCCGAGAGCGCCGACGAATTCAATCGCGGCGTGGCCAGCCGGGCGCCGCGTCGATGGGGCGCAGGGGCTGACGGCTGGTGGCCTGGCGCGCGCGTGTGGCCCGGCTGTATGTCAATGACGATGAAAAAGCCGTATCGTGGCTGGCAGTCGCAGCGCTCATGCACGGTCTCGGTCGTGTGTCTTCCCGCCATCCTTGCCGGTTTCCATGATCGATTATCTCAACGGTGTCGCCGAAGCCCATGCCGTGGATCCGCTGCTGTTCGTGCTGATCTATCTGGTGAGCACCGTGCCGTTTCTACTGGTCAGTGGCTGGCTGTTTCACCATATCCGCAAGCAACGCCCGCTGGCACTGCTCACCTTTATCTGGGCGCTGTGCTATACCGCGCCGTATCTGTACGTGCTCGCGGTCGGGCGTGATCTGCCGATCTGGGTCTATGCGATGGTCGCGTTGCTGATTGGCGGCGGGCTATGGCTGGCCGCGCGCGGGCTCATGCGCCGGCTGCGCCGCGCCGAGCGCGCCGACAACAGTCCCTAGATTTATAGCCGTTGCGGGCCGTTGCTGCTGCGAATTCGGAAAACGGCTTCTTCGGCGGTTTGCACACGGCGCTGGGTGAGCATGCCCTGGCCACCCAGGCCGCTGCCTTCGGCCACGCATTCGATATCGGCCCAGCCGCCGAAAAGTGTTTCGACCTCATCCGCGCTTACCGCGAACGGCGGGCCCTTCATCTGGCTCTGATCGTAGTCGAGGGTGATCAACAAACCCGGCGCGTTGGCCGCGAGCAGGCCGCGCAGATGCGCGACGTAATCGGCGCGCATCGACTCGGGCAGGGCGATGAGCGCAGCGCGGTCGTAAAACCCGTCGAAAAGCCCGATCGTGTCGGGGCTGGCGGCAAAGAAGTCGCCCACCAGCAATTCGATGCTGCCGCTACCGTAGTCGCTGCGATAACGCTCGAACGCGCCCAGGCGATCCTGTGTCGCCGCCAGGTTCTGCTCGGCCAGAAAATCGCGCGCGGCAATCGCACTGAGTTCGATGCCGGTGACCCGATGACCGCGCGCGGCGAGCGTGCATAGATCGGGGGTCTTGCCGCACAGCGGCACGAGCACGCGTGCGCGCTCGGCCAGTTCCAGGCTCGGCCACCAGCTTGCCAGCCCGGGATGGCCCT
Source organism: Salinisphaera sp. T5B8 (assembly GCF_040361255.1). NCBI lineage: Bacteria > Pseudomonadati > Pseudomonadota > Gammaproteobacteria > Salinisphaerales > Salinisphaeraceae > Salinisphaera > Salinisphaera sp. T5B8. The sequence continues at coordinate 65,064 of NZ_APNG01000016.1, forward strand.
CCGGCTGATGGAAATTGATCTGGTGCTGCGACCAGCGTTCGTGCCAGAAATCGGCTTTCATAGTGTGCTCGAATGCCCTTGATCACTCAATGCGCGGCATCGAGTTCCGGGTAGTGGCGAAACAGGCCGTTCTCATTAAAAGCCATTCGTCGCGACGAGTCGAGATAGGCAGCCAGGGCCGGGCGTTGTGCGACCGCATGCGTGAGCGCGCCGATACGCGGCGTGGCGTTGTCGTGCCGGGCCATGGCCTTGGGAAAGGCATAGTGCAGACCGGTGACGACCTGAAACAGGCTCAGATCGGCTGTGGTGCAGGCCTCGCCCACTAGCCAGCGATCGCCGGTCGGGTTGTTTGCCAGCACCTGTTCGAAGTATTGCAGGAACTTCGGCAGGCGCTGCTTGAGAAACAGTCCGCTGCGGCGCGCGGCTTCGGCTTTCTGGTCTTCGTAATACAGACCCGGGCCGAGCGGGTGGTGCGTATCGTGAATTTCGGCCACGAAATCGGTGAGCGTGAGTTGCAGGCCGTGGCACCACAGACGCTCGGCTTCGTCTGTCGGCGCCAGGCCCAGGCGCGGGCCAAGAAACTGCAGGATATTGGCGACATGCGAGACCTCGATATCGCCGGCGCGCAGATAGGGCGGGGCAAAGGGCGCGCGTGGGTTTTCCTCGAAATCCAGGCCCTGGTCGACATGCTCCACGCCGTCGTCGGCATCGTAGGCGATATCGATATAGTCGGCGCCCGCGTCTTCGAGCGCCAGCCGCACGAATTCGCCGCGACCGGGAATACCGGGCCAGTAGTAGAGTTCGTAGCGCATGAGCGAAAGCCTTGTGGTGGGTACGCTCGTATCGCAGCAAAGCGCTTCGTTGCGGTCAACCGTGTCTTGCCCCTTATATCAAACGCGCCGCGTGCGCAGCGCCAGGCCCCGTGAGGCAGCAGACCTGCGGTTGTCGGCTCCGAACAAGAAAAACGGTCCGCGAATGCACGCTAATAAACGCGAATGCAAGGCAGCGCTTGATGATGCGAACAGGTCAGCGGGCGGCGCAAAAGCACAGCGACAGCCTTAGTGTGCTCTGTGTCGTGTCTTTGCGTTCATTCGCGGACAACCTGCTGGCTTGAGGAAAATCGGCTAGCTTTCATCGCTGATCAAGAAGCCATTCATCCGCAGATCGACGCAGATCACACAGATCGAAGACGATAAACTGCGGTCGTTCGCTGTGGTCTGTACCCCGCCTTTCCTCATCTGCGTAATCTGCGAAATCTGCGGTTCCGCTTAAAGAACGAAGCCATTACACAGTTGATTACCGAAATCGCCAACATCGGCATTCTTGTACGGATGGTCTTTGGCATGCAGCGCGAACAGCAGACCAAGCGTGTTTCGAGCGCCGCGTCTTTTGTCTTATTCGCGTGTCTTCGCGTTCAGTTGCGGACAATCAACTTGCTGAGAGAAATCAGCTGCGCTTCATCTATAATCAAGAAGCCATTGATCCGCAGATTACGCCGATTACGCAGATTGATTGATCGAGCTATGGTGGGCGAGCGACTGTATTGGCACGGTTGCTTTGCTCGCCGTGGCCGTTTGTTGGCACCTCGTGGATGAGCACGCCTTTCCTCATCTGCGTAATCTGTGAAATCTGCGGTTCCGCTTAAAGAACGAAGCCATTACACAGTTGATTACCGAAGTCCGCCAACATCGGCGTTCTTCTGCGGGATGGTCTTTGGCATGCAGCGCGAACAGCAGGCCGAGCGCGTCTCGAGCGCTGCGTCTTTTGCTTTATTCGCGTGTATTCGCGTTCATTTGCGGACAACCTGCTGGCTTGAGCACGGCCGCGGATGCCTCTACAACAGACTCGGCTGGATCGCTTCTTCGCGACCGTCGACGAAGCCGGACAGGCCCACGCCCACCAGTCGATAGCGGGTGTCCGGCGCGCCGTCGACACGCTCGCGCAGGGCACAGGCAATCTCGGCCACCTCGGCGGCCGAGGTCGGGCGGCTGGGTGGGGTGAAGCTGCGGGTCAGGATCTGAAAATCGGTGGTCTTGAGCTTGAGTACCACGGTACGCGCCACGCGTGGCTGCTTGCGCTGGTGGTTGGCCCAGGTCTTGTCGGCCAGACGCCGAATATGCTCGGCGAGTTCGTCCAGGCGCAGATCCTCGCGCAGCGTATCTTCGCTGGATACCTGGGCGGCATCGCGTTTGGGTTGGACCGGGCGTTCGTCGATACCGCGGGCAAGTTCGTAGAGCCGCTGGCCCCAGCGGCCGTAGCGTTCGACCAGTTCCGCCTGTTCGAACACGCGCAGATCGCCCACCGTGTGTACATCGAGCGCGGCGAGTTTCTCCTTCATTTTGGGGCCGACGCCGGGAACCTTGCCGATCGGCAGCGGCAGCAGAAAGGCGTCGACCTGGCGCGGTTTGACCACGAACTGGCCGTTGGGCTTGCGCCAGTCCGAGGCGATCTTGGCCAGGAACTTGTTGGGCGCGATACCCGCGGAGGCGGTCAGCCCGGTTGCTTCCAGTATTTCGGCCCGAATCACGCGCGCGGCTTCGGTGGCCGAGGGCATGTGGGTATGGGTGACGGTGACATCGAGATAGGCCTCGTCGAGCGACAGCGGTTCTACCAGATCGGTATGGCGCAGAAAGATTTCGCGAATCTGGCGCGAAATCGCGCGATAGCGATCGAAATGCGGATCCACGAAAATCGCCTGCGGACACAGGCGTTCGGCGCGCACTGCCGGCATGGCCGAACGTACGCCGAATACGCGCGCTTCATAGCTCGCTGCCGTGACCACCGAACGCAAGCCGCGCTTGGCCACGACCACGGGTTTGCCGAGCAGGGACGGGTGGTCGCGCTGCTCGACCGACGCATAAAAGGCGTCCATATCGACATGCACGATCTTGCGCGGGGTGTCGCTCATCGGTTGCCTGCCGTGCTCATGTTCGCATCGCGGCCGAAATCGGCCGCCTGGCGCGCTACCATAGGCGGCTTTCGCGCGGCGCGCCTGTGCCTGGTCATCGTTTCAACGGTTTGAATATGGATCGTCCCCGTCATTTTACCCTGCGTTTCTCCTGTCCGGATCGGGTCGGCATCGTTGCCCGCGTCGCCAGTTTCTTTGCCGATCACGGCGGCTGGATTCTGCGTTCGAGCCAGCACTCCGACGAAGACAGCCAGCGGTTTTTCATGCGCGTGGAAGTGCGTGCAGATTCGCTGGATCTGGATGAGGCCGGGCTGTGCGAACAGTTCGAACCCATCGGCCGTGCCTTCGATATGGACTGGCAGATCAGCGACAGCGCAGTAAAAAAGCGGGTGGTGATTCTGGTATCCAAACAGATGCACTGCCTCTACGACCTGCTCGAACGCTGGCAGTCGCGGGAACTGGATATCGAGATTCCCTGTGTGATTTCAAACCACGACGATGCGCGCGGACTGGTCGAGTGGCACGGCCTGCGCTATCACCACGTGCCCATCGACGAGAACAACAAGCCCGAAGCCTGGGCCGAGATCGAGCGCCTGTTCGTCGAGGCGGGCGGTGAAACCATGGTGCTCGCCCGTTTCATGCAGATATTGCCGGCTGATCTGTGCGATCGCTTTCCCGGGCGTATTCTCAATATCCACCACAGTTTTCTGCCCAGCTTCGTGGGCGCCCAGCCCTATCGGCAGGCCTACCAGCGCGGTGTGAAGCAGGTCGGGGCGACCTGCCACTACGTGACCCCGGAACTCGACCAGGGCCCGATCATCGACCAGGACGTCACCCGGGTCGATCATGGCGATACGGTTCGCGATCTGGTGCGCTACGGCAAGGATATCGAAAAAGCCGTGCTCGCCCGCGGGCTGCGCCACCACCTGGAAGATCGGGTGCTCATCAGCGGCCGGCGCACGGTCGTTCTGTAACCGCGCGCCGACTGGCTGGGGCCTGTGCTAGGCGCGCTTGTCGGCCTGTTTAAGCGGTTCGCGGCCGACATAGTTTTCGAAGGCAATGGGGGCTGAGAGCAACTCGTCGGGAATGGCAAAGGCGTCGATATAGGCGAGTGCGTCGGGGCGGATTTCGCCCAGCATCTTGCCGCGCAGATTGCGCAGCGCCTTGTACTTGCCCGACGAAATATAGCCATAGGTCAGATACCACTCGGCGTGCTGGAGCAGGGTATCGATGGCGGCGAGTTGACGCATGCGTTCCAGGGCATCCTTTTCCGGGCCGTCGGCCAGCGGCGCGAGGGCCTCGGCGAAGGTCGCGGCAATGTGGTGATGCATGTCGGCATGGGCGAACGCCATCATGTGATCCTGAATATCGCTGAACGCCATGAACGGTTCCATGTCGTCCTGCTGAATACGCTTGTACAGCCGGCGTGCGGCGGCCACCAGCAGGTTGTGCTTGCGCAGTTTGAACAGCTCGAGATGGAAATCGGCACTGCGCAGGTGGTCTTCGTCGGTCTTGCGCGCGGTCAGCGGGTTGATATCGATCAGCTCGGTCTTGGCCATGCCGCCGAGCTCGCGTATCAGCGTGAGCGCCAGATTCTGTTCGAAGCCCTTGGCAAAGCTGGCCAGTCGGTTTTTCGATACCAGGTTCAGCAGAACCGTGTTGTCGCCTTCGAAGGTTGCGAACACGTCGATATCGCGGCGAATGGTGGCAATCTGGTTTTCGGCCAGAAAGCCCAGCCCGCCACAGCATTCACGCGCGGTCTGGGTGGCATCGATGGCATGCCAGGAGGCCATGGATTTCACCCCGGCGGCCAGGGTTTCCACCTCGCGCGTGGTTTCGTCGGTGCGATCGCGAAAGCGCGCGATCAGATCGAAGGCCGCGAAATGCATGGCATAGGTATGCGCGATCGCCGGGAAAAGCCGCATCTGATGGGCCTTGTAGTCGATGATGCGCAGCTCGCTGCCGTCTTCGCCGCCGAACTGGCGGCGCACGGTGGCATAGCGGGTCGCGATCGCCAGTGATTTCTTGGCCGCGGTGACCGACGCCGCGCCCACGCTGATTCGCCCGCCCACCAACGTACCGAGCATGGTGAAAAAACGCTTGTTGCTGCCTGCGATAGGGCTGTCGTAGGTGCCGTCCTCGGCCACGCTGGCATAGCGATCGAGCAGGTTTTCGCGCGGGATGCGGACGTTGTCGAAATACAGCCGGCCGTTGTCGACGCCGTCCAGGCCCATCTTGGTGCCGCAATCCTCGATGCGTACGCCCGGCGCGGGTTCGCCGTCGTCGTTTCGAATGGGCACGATGAACGCATGCACGCCGTAGTTTTCGCCGCCGGTGGCCAGCTGGGCGAACAGGGTCACGGCATGACCGTCGCGCGCGGCATTGCCGATCCACTCCTTGCGCGCCGACATGGTGGGCGTATTGATCACGAATTCGTCGGTGTCCGGGTCGAAGGTGGCGGTGGTCTCCACCTCCTGCACGTTCGAGCCGTGCCCGGATTCGGTCATCGCAAAACCGCCAAGCAGCTTGGCGGAGGCGATATCGGGCAGATATTTCTTGTGGTGATCGTCGTTGCCCAGAAAGATGATGCTGCCGCCGAACAGACCGAACTGCACACCGAATTTCACCACCAGGCTCAGATCGAACATCGCCAGCGCCTGGAATACATGGATGAAACCGGCCATATCGCCTTCGCCGCCCACGCTCTCGGGCATGGCGCCGATGGCGATATCCTGTTTTTCGGTGGCCATGTGTTTGAGCCAGCGCAGCACGGTCGCGCGCTGGCTTTCTTCGGATTCGCCGGTGCTGTAGGTAAAGATGTCGTCGGCCAGCGCATCGCGTACCTGTTGCCATTTCTCGGCGTAGTCGCCTTCCAGCATGGCCTGCAGTTTGACGGCATCGAAGCTGGGTTCGGGCTCGTTGAGGCTCTGGTCCACCGGCTCGCCGGCATCTTGGAAGATCTCGGCCGATACGCCCATGCCGCTGACACCGTATTCGCGTGCATAGTCGGCCACGGCTTCGTTGAATGCGGCGTCGGCGCTCTCGCCCATGGCATCGCTCATCGCCGTCAGCGAAGGCTGGCGTCGGCCCACCTGTTCGCGAATACGGCGGCGCAGACGAGCCAGTTCGGGGGCGGTGGGCGGGTTGTCGGGGTCGAGCCATAGCTCGAGTGTCTTTTGCGTATCGTCATCGCGCGCTGGCAGCTGTTCGGCGATCGATTTGATATGCCGGGACTCGGGTTCGGCCAGGGTGCCGTCCGTCCATGCGATATAAATGACCGGCAGCAGCGGCTGGAGGTGGGCGTTTTCGACAAGGGCCTCGGTACGATCGGACATGCACGTTCTTCGATTGGGCTGGTACCTGTTTGTACCAAATTCATGGCTTTTTCGATGCACCGCACGAACGCGGCCAGCAGGTGGCGCCTTCGCTAAGGCCTGTTTTAGGCACGAATGCCGGCAAAAGTACGGGTTTCTACGCTTTGCATCGCGCGCGCCCGGCCGACACAGTGATAAGCGGTGCTAACACGACGGATATTCGTCAAGGGCGTTATTTTTCAAGGTGGCAACTGCGGGACGATTAAAGGGCAGCGCTGGCGCGTGCGGTGTCGCAGGCGTCTACCGTTGTTGGTGTGGCCGCCGGACGGTTTTCTATGAGCGCTGACCTCGAATTGGCCCATGTGGGCCGTTTCCTCGACGGGATTGGGCATCACGCCTATGCCTGTTTAGACGCAGGTGGGCGTGTGCTCGGTGCTACCCGCAAGGTTTGTAAAATCGCCGGGCTCAATCAGAGCGAGCTTAAGGGCGCGCTGTTCACGCAGGCGTTGCCGCCCGTGGTCGATGGCCGCGAAAGCCTGAATATGTCGTTGCTGAGCGCGCTGCAAAAGCCCGGTCAGACGACCACCCACCTGGACTGCCGACAGGGGCAGCAAGGGCAGCCGATCTGGCTCGAGGTGACCGTCGAACGGCTCGACGGCGCGGTGCCCGCGGGCATCGTCTACGGCATGAGCGTGATCGACGTCAGCGAACGCGAGCAGGTGGAAGCGCACCTGCGCGAAAGTCTGCATATGCTCAATGTGGCCGAAGAGACCGCCGAAATGGGCCACTGGCGTCTGGATCTCGCGACGCAACAAACGCAGTGGTCAAAGGGCGTTTATCTCATCCACGGCTTCGAGCAAGGCGCCAGCGCGGGCCTGGAAGAGGCGCTCGACGCCTATATTCCCGAAGACCGCGAGCGCGTCGCCGCCATTCTCGAACGGGCGATTGCCGCGCGCGAGGGTTTCGACTTTCGGGCCACGCTGCAACGCCCGAATGGCGACCGTCGCGTGGTGACCGTCAAGGGCCATCCCGAGCTCGATGAAGACGGCCAAGCGGTCGCGCTGTTTGGCGTGATACGCGACATGACCGCCGAAAGCCTGGCCACCCGCGAGCTTGTGGCCGCGCGCGATGAAGCTGCCAATGCGGCGCAGGCGAACATGATGCTGCTGGCCACCATGAGCCACGAAATCCGCACGCCCTTGAGCGGTATCGTGGGCATGCTCGAGTCGCTACGCAACGGTCGTGCCGTACAAAGCCCCGAGCAGACACTCAAGACCGTCGAATCCGCCTCGCGTACGCTGATGACGGTACTCAACGATGTGCTCGATCACGCCAAGATCGAAAGCGGCGAATTGCAGATTGAACACGTGGTGTTCGATCTGGCCGAAGTGGCCCACGGTACGCTCGATCTGTTCGAAGCCAGCGCCGCCGAAAAGCAGCTGAAGCTGGTTCGCGATGTCGACGGGCCGCTGCAAGTCGTGGGCGACCCGACCCGCATCCAGCAAATCATATCCAACTTCCTGAGCAACGCGATCAAGTTCACCGCCGAAGGCGAAGTACGCCTTGACCTGCACTACGCGGCCGGCGTATGCAATATCGAAGTGAACGATAGCGGCATTGGCATGGACCAGGCCTCGCTGGCGCATATATTCAAGCCCTTTACCCAGGCCAGTGCTTCAACCACACGCCATTTTGGCGGTTCCGGGCTCGGGCTTTCCATCTGCCAGCGGCTGGCTGCCGCGATGGGCGGGCGTGTGGGTGCCGACAGCGTACTGGGTCAGGGCAGCCCCGCGGCCAGCTCGATACTGAAATCCAGCACCCGCTTGATGCCGGTATAGACGTTGGTGCGGGCGCCGCGTTCGGCCACGGCCACCGCGAAGGCGTAGGCAAGGAACGCGAAGTTGCCCCACAGATAACGCTTGGCCAGACGGCGCGGCTCCTGGGCCAGGCGCCAAGCCCATTCGCAGCCGACCTTGCGCACCAGCTGCGGCGCACGCACGACGTTGCCGGCATAGTAGTCGAACAGTCCGCCCACGCCGAGTTTGACCGGCACATCCAGGGCGTCGCGATGGCTGGCGATCCATTCTTCCTGTAGCGGTACTCCAAAGCCGACGAACAGCAGCGCCGGGCGTGCGCGGTTGATGCGGGCGATGACCTGATCCTGTTCGGCTTCGGAAAAATAGCCGTGCTGGGTACCGGCCACGATCAGGCCCGGATAGCGACGCTGCATTTCGGCCGCCGCACGTTCGGCGGTGCCCGGGCTGCCGCCAAGCAGGTAGATGGCCAGGCCCTGTTTGGCCGCGCGTTCGCACAGAGCCGGGAACAGATCGGTGCCGTTGAGGTTGTCGCCGAACTGCTTGCCGGCCATATGGGCGGCAATGCGCATACCCGAGCCGTCGGGCAGCAGCAGGTCGCTTTCGGCCAGACGCTGGCGGTAGGCACGGTTGCGTGCGGCGACATTCACACAGTGCGCATTGAGGATGAGGAAGTTCACGACCGTGGGGTGCTTGGCCGCGGCACGGGCGACGATGTGATCGGCGGCCGCGGTGAACGCGGCATCGACCAGATTCAGGCCGAACAGTTCGATCGTCTGGAGCGCGGTATCACGTAGCGCGGCCGCCTGGGTGAGGCTGGTGAGGGCATCGAAACCGTCATCGGAAAAGCGCTTGTACATGGTGGGTCTCCGGCAGTGTGTTTGGGTGTGGACGACCCTTGAATGCCAGAAACCGTGCCAATTTTATAAATCGTTAAGAATCAATAGTTTGTAAATTTCAGCCGTAAGCGCCACCGCTGTAATCCGCGATATGCATCGCAGACTGCGAAAAAAATTGCGAAATGCGCAGAATTTCGCGACCTGACCGCGACCAAAAGCGCGATTTTTTGTTAAGTGTTTGATAGCTAATGAAATAAAAAATTGGCGCGCTTATTGAATAGGCCCGGCCATGTCTTGCCCGGATCACCCCATGAATATCGCATCGCTCGCCCAACGTTTTCGTCATGCCCAGCGCTCGACGCTCGCTCGCGGATTGGCGGCATTCGGCAGTGCCGAAATACTGACCCGTGTCGTACGGATTGCAGCGATCGTGGTCATCGCGCGCCAGGTATCGCCCACGGTCATGGGTGCAGCCGCACTCGCACTAAGCCTGTTCGAGCTGGTGCGCGTGCTGGCGAACGCGGGTATTGGTCAGCGCATCATCGCCGAATCCGACGCCGGGCTGGCGGCGGCCTGTAATACCGCGCATCGGCTGTTCTGGGCCTGGTGCGGTTGTGTGGCCATCGTTCAACTGCTTGTGGCGGCCGTGCTCTATGCCGTTTTCGACATGACCGATATCGCCGCCATGCTGGCTGTGCTCAGCGGGGTGTATCTGTTCATGCCGGCCGGGCTGGTGCAGGTATTTCTGCTCATGCGCGAACAACGCTTTGGCCTGCTTGCGCGTATCCGTGCTACCCAGGCGATTTGCGACCACGTATTCACGCTCTTGCTGGTGCTGGCCTGGCCCAGCGCCTGGGCGATCGTGCTGCCCAAGTTGCTGACCGCGCCGCTATGGCTGGTGCTGGTGCGCCGTAATCGCAGCGGGCGTGCGCAGCCGCAGGCGGGGCGGGCGCCGGCCCGTGCGTTCCTTGGCTTCGGGCTGGGTGTGCTCGTCAGTGATCTGGCCACGGTGGCCCGCGCGCAGATCGACAAGCTCGTCGTCGGCGCGCTGTTCGGCGTGGAAGCGCTGGGTATTTATTACTTCGCGTTCAACGCCGGGCTGGGGATCACGACTTCGTTCGTGATGGCCCTGGGCAATGTGCTGTTTCCCTATATCTGTGCCGTGCCGCAGTGGTCCAAGCGCCAGCGGCGCTGTCGCCAGGGCCTTGTCGTGGGCGTGGTGATCTTCATGCCCGTGCTACTGGCTCAGGTCGGTCTGGCGCATGTCTATGTACCGCTGATCTTCGGCGCTCAGTGGGTCGATGCCGCGCCGCTGGTGTCGGTGCTGGGGCTGGGCGCGATACCGATGATTTTCGCCGCGGTGGCCAGCGCCTGGCTACGCGCCCAGAACCGTCCGGCGATCGAAGCCACGATGGCGGGGGCGGCGACCATCGCCGCGCTTGGCGCGCTGAGTCTGTTCGCGCCTTTCGGTCTGATGGCCGCGGCGAGCGCCTATGTCGCCGGTCTGGCCGTGGTGATGATTCCGACCGTGCTGTATTACCTGATCCAAAGCCCTGTCTGTGAACACCCCGCCACCTCGAATGGGAGCTATGCATGAACACGCCACGTTTTTCTGTCGTCGTCCCGGTTTACAACGCCGAGGATTCGCTGATTGCAACGGTCGAAAGCGTGCTCGCGCAAAGCGAGCGCAATTTCGAACTCTGGCTCATCGACGATGGCTCCAGCGACGGTAGCCTCGCGATCATGCGCGCACTGGCCGCCCACGACCGGCGTATTCATGTGCGTACCCAGCGCAATGCCGGGGTGTCGCACACCCGCAATCTGGGCGTGCGCCTGGCCCGTGGTCAGTTCGTGGCGTTTCTCGATGCCGACGATATCTGGCACCCGGACAAGCTCGCCACGCACTGGCAGTTTCATCTGGACCATCCGCAAGTGCGTTGCAGCTATGCTCAGATCGCGTTTCTGCAGCAAGGCGAAGCCGGTCTGCGCGATGCGCGGACCCACTCGACGGTGCCGGCCGGACGTCTGTCACTGGCCCGGGTGCTGGGCGAAAATCCGGTCTGCACGAGTTCGAATATCGTGATCGATCGGCAGTGCTTCGAGCGGATCGGTGGTTTCGATACCGCGATGCAGTATGCCGAAGATCAGGAATGGCTGGCCCGGGCGGTCAGCGCCGGGCTGACCATTGTCGGCATCAATTCGCTGCTCGTGGGCTATCGCATGTCGCCGGGCGGGCTGTCCTCGAAGCTGGATGCCATGTATGCCGGCTGGAAGCGCCTGGTATCGCGATACAGCGCCCAGTTCGATGGCGCCTCGGCGCAGGCGCTGTATTGTCGATACCTGGCCCGGCGTGCCCTGCGTGCGGGCGCCTCTTCGCGTCAGTCGTTGCGTTTTGCGCTGGCCGGGCTGTGCGCGAGCCCGCGTGCATTTTGCGACGACCTGCGACGTGGCGTGCTGACGTTGATCGGCGCGCTGGCCAGCCCGTTTCTGCCGCCGCGTCTGCGCACCCGGCTGTTCGCGTGAGCGCGCGCAAAACGCACGCGTTCGACGACAGTCTTGGCATTGTGGGAAGGAATCCGAAACTGCGATGCAAAATGAAAAAATCGCCATCGCAGTTTCGGATTTATGAGTTTGAAATTTAGCTAACTAATTGAAAAATAAAGAATAGGGAAATTGGCCCGCTTTTTGAGTTGATACCGGTACGAATTGTCATTCGACACCACCAACCAGCAAAGCGAGAAGGGCCATGAAACATCCGATCATTTCCGTCGTCATGCCGGTCTACAACACCGAAGCCTATGTCGGCGAAGCCATTACCTCGGTTCTGAAACAGACATTCGAAGACTTCGAACTCATCATCGTCGACGACGGCGGCAACGATGCCAGCATGGCGATCTGCCGCGAGTTCACCGACGAACGCATTCGTATCATCAGCCAGGAAAACCGCGGCCTGGCCGGCGCGCGCAATACCGGCATCGCCGCCGCTCGTGGCCAGTACATTGCGCTGCTGGACTCCGACGACCGCTGGGACCCCTCCAAGCTGGCGCTGCACTTCATCCATCTGAGCGCCAGCCCTGAAATCGACGTCAGTTATGCCGGTTCGCGCCTGATTGACGCCGCAGGCAAGGCGCTGCGGGTCGAACAGCGTCCGCGCCTGAAAAACGTCAAGGCGCACCACATCCTCACCCGCAACCCGGTCGGCAATGGCTCCGCGGCGGTCATTCGCCGCTCGGCGCTGGATCGGGTGGCGTTCGTGCATCCGCAGGAGCGTACGCGGGTGTGCTGGTTCGACGAGAGCTTTCGCCAGTCCGAGGACATCGAACTGTGGGTTCGTATGGCCGGCGGCTACAGCTGTCGCTTTGAAGGCATCGAAGGCCTGCTCACCGACTACCGCATCATCGACGGCGGCCTGTCCGCGAACGTGATTCGGCAATACGAAAGCTGGCAGCGCGCCATCAAGAAGGCACACCGCTATGCGCCGCGTCTGCTGGCCCGCCACGGCCGACGTGCCGCGGCCTATCAGCTGCGCTATCTGGCCCGCCGCGCGATCCAGCTGGGCGACGGCGCCTTTGCCGTAGCGCTGGTGCGTCAGGCGCTGGCGACCAGCCCGATGATCGCGATCCAGGAGCCGGCCAAGACGATGGTCACCATCGCCGCATCGCTGGCAGCGCGCTGGCTGCCCGCGCCCGTGTTCATGACCCTGGTCAACCGCCGTCTGCACACGAGTATCCCGGCATGAAAAAGCTTCGCGTTGTTCATCTTGTAGACGATTTCGCCGCGGGCGGGGTTGCCCAGGCGCTATCGATCTACGGCCGGCCGGAACTGGCCGATATCGCCTGCTCGCGTGTCGAGCAGGTCGATCCCAATAGCTGGCAGGCGCCGTATCTCAATACCGACATGATCGTGCCCCACTTCCCGCCGCGCTGGCGCAGTCTGGCTTTCCTGTACAGCCTGCGTCGGCGTAACCCGAACGCGCGGCTGGTGCATGTCGAACACAGCTATACGCGTGCCTGGGAGCGGGCGAACGTGCCGCATCAGTGGCGGTTTCGGCTGATGTTGCGCTGGTCGCTGCGTCACTTCGATCAGGTCGTGGCGGTGTCCCACGGGCAGGCCGACTGGCTTGAATCGATTGGCGTCGTACCCGGGCAACGCCTGCGCGTGATCGCCCCGTACAGCGATATCGATCCGTTGCTCGAATGCCCGCGTACGCCGCGCGCGCCCAACGCCCCGATTGTGATCGGCGCGTTCGGACGCTTTGCCGAGGTGAAAGGCTTCGAACGCCTTATCGATGTCTTCGCGCGGCTCGATCCGGCACGGTTCGTTTTGCGTATCGGCGGCTTCGGCCCGCTCGAGGATGCGCTCAAGGCGCGTGCCCAAGGCATGGCCCATGTCGAGTTCGTCGGCCCGGTCATCGACCGTGCGGCCTTCCTGTCGGCCTGCGACATGCTTGCGGTACCGTCGCGCTGGGAATCGTTCGGTCTGGTGGCCGCCGAAGCACGCGCGGCCGGCTGTCCGATTCTGGTATCGAATGTGGACGGGCTGCCCGAACAGGCGCGCGGGCGCGGCTATGTCTTCGATTTCGACGATACCAAGGCCGTTGCTGACGCCATCGCGGCGGTCAATCGCAGCGAGATCATGTTGATGGGCGCGCTGGCGCGCCAATCGGTACGCAGCCTGAGCGTGAGCCGGTTCAAGGCCTGGCGCGAGATCTTCGAAGCCGCGGCGCCCGCCGCGGCTGGCTAGATGCCCGCGCGGCAGCCGCGCCGCGCGGGTCGTGATCATGATTAATCGGCCACCAAAACAGCTGTCCGGGTTCGGTGGCTTTCAAGGTCTTGGAACAGTTTCGATGCTTACATCCTGTTTCCAAGGGGGCTTGGCCGCTAGACACGGCCCGTAGACGCGAATAATCGACGGCGCATTCGCCTGTCGTGACGCCCCCGGCGGCGCGCCGTAGGCCTGCGAGGCCCGGCGGGCGGCGATACCCACCAGAAACAGCGCCGGCCAGTAAAGGTAGGCAAGAATCTCCAGATTCTCGCCGAAGCTGTAGAGCGTCAATAACAACAGCATGGACAGCGCCACGCGCCCGACCGGATCGCGCAACGACAGACGCCCCGCCATCCAGAAGCTGGCAACCATCGGTATGATCAGCGCCACCGCGCCGGTCAGCCCCTTGACGAACAGCAGGCCGAACCAGGTGTGGTGGCTGCCGATGGGCATGTATTCCACCAGATGTGGCCCGCGTTCGACGATGCCGTGGCCGAACCAGGGCGCTTCGTTACGCCAGCGATCGGTCGCAATCCGGCCTAACGCGGCGCGTACGCGGCTGGAATCCGCGCGTGCACTGGTGAACTTGTAGATGGCGTGATCGGCCAGCGCCTGCAACTGCGGGGCGAGCATGCCCAGCCCCAGCACGGCGGGTGCGGCGGCAAACCACACCCAGGCTTCGCGTAGCCGGCTCACGCCATAGGCGGTGGGCCAGACGATGGCAAGCGCGACCAGCGCCAGGCGCGACTGCGACAACAGCGCCAGCATCAGCCCGGCGACAATGCCGATGGCTTTCCATTTGAGATTCTTTTCCTCGATCGCGCACAGGATATGCACGACCGCGATCATGCCGGCCGCCGGTGACCAGGGCGCGAAGAACTGCCAGCGCGGCGTACCGGCGCCGGGCTCGATGGTATACAGAATCACGGCGAAATATTCGGGCCCGGAGCCGCCCACGATCTTGAGCGGCGAGACATACAGCAGCCCGGGCAGACCGATGAACGGCGCGACCAGAAAGAATGGAATCACGATCAGCGTTTGCAGCCCCAACCGGCAGATCGCGCGGTAGATCACCTCGGGACGTACCGCCAGTACCGCGCCGGCGAAGGGAAACAGCGCCATCAGCGCCCAGCCCTTGGCCCAGCCGATCGAGGATTTGATCGTCTTGGGCAGGCCCAGTTCGTTTTGCAGATGGCCGACGATGAGGATGATCAGCATTGCGGCCATGCCCCACAGCCACAGATGAATCGCCGGGTGTAGCGGGGGTGGGCGCTCTGCTGGCGCCTGATTGGGTGCCGTGTAAATGGCGATGAAGGCCAGCATCGCCAGCCCCCAACCCAGTACGGGGCCGGCGATATACAGGCCGCCGACGATCCAGAGCAGCCCGGTGCTCTGGATCGTCCCCGAGATCAGCTTTTCGGCAGGGCTAGCTGGAGTAGCGGCTGGCGCAGCCATAGCATCAGGAACCCGACCAGCACGAACAGGCTGGCAGCCACGCCGCCGGCCAGCGCCAGCATGGTCGAGGGCGAAGAGGGCGCCTGGGGCAATGACGGGCTTTCAAAGGTCTGAACCAGCGGGTAGGAAGAAAACGGATCGGCCTTGTTGGTATCCAGGCGTGCCAGCGCGGACGACATGACCGCTTCGGCCACGCGCTGCGCGCGTAGCAGCTCGGAGAGCTTGGCGGCCTGGGTAACGAGTTCGTGGGCATTCTTGCTGTACTCGTCCATCTGGCGACGGGTCTCGAGCAAACGGGCCTGGGCTGCAGCCGACTCGCCATCGGCGACGATCAGCTGCTCGAAAATCCGCTCGCGACCATCGCTGGTCGATATATCCACGAACCGTAGCAGTATTTTTTCTTCCAGGCCCGTGAGATCGCGCCCGCGAACGAGCATGGCCTTGCGCAACGCGCTGCGTTCGGCGCGCAGTTCGGCCACGTTCATGTGCCGATCGCCCAGGGTTGCGCTGGCTTCGGTCCATTGGGTATGCACGCTGGCGTACTGGTCGATCAGCGACTGGAACATGGGATCGGTTTTGAGTACGAGCGCAAGGCTTGCGTTTTCCACCGAAGTTTTCAGAACCTTGGCCAGGCGTGCCTTGGCGGCCACGCCGTGTTCGATTTCGACCAGCAGTTCACGCTCGCGGGCACGCAGTTCGTCCACGATCTGGATACGGCTGTTGAACTGAGCCATCGTGGCCAGACCGCTATCGCCCTGGAACTCCAGCAGGTCGAGCTGGGCCTCGCGGGCCTTGGTCTCGAGGCTTGCCAGCTGCTCGCGATCGGCGGCTTCGCGCTTGGATTGTTCGTCGTCGCGCAATATATCCAGGCATTCCAGAAACGACTGGCGTAGTGCGTCGAGCCGGGCCTGGGCATGTTCCGGCGTCGGCCCGTTCATCGAGACCAGGATCAGGTTCGTCTGATCGACAAGCTTGATCGTGGGCGGGGCCAGCTGGCCGGGCTCACCGAGGATCTCGGCGGCGCGCTGCAGCGTGCTGTCGGCGCTGAGCAGGCGCTTGTAATTCTCCGTGGGGCTCAGCGATGTGCTGGAAAATGCCGAGCTGGTCTGGGCCGAGGCCTGGCCGATGGACTCGAGGTTGAGCGAGCCGCCGATGCCCGAGCCGGGAAGAATGAGCGTCATGCTGCTCTTGTAGTTGAGCGGGGCGACGGCCAGATAGGCGAACACCAGTGCCCACACGATCGCCAGGATCGGCAGGATGGTCAGCAGGTAACGCTTGTAGCGCCCCGGCGACGGCAGGCCGTAGCGAATGAAGTGCCAGATGCGCAGCAGAATCCGGTTTTCCATTTTGGAGATGCCGTTGTCGTTGGTGTTGGTGGTGGCGTTGTCGTTGGTTGTCGCGTCGGGTTTGTTGTTCATTTCATGAGGTCGTGAATCACGAGGCCGGCGGCGGCGGAGCCGAACGCTTCGCCGACAAAGGCCAGCGCGTCACGGGCGTTCATCCAGCGGCTGTCGTAGCAGGCCAGGGCGTCGCCGGGCATCAGATACGGGTCGATATCGTCGCGATGCGCGCTGCGCACCAGTTCTTCGACGCTGCGCTGGATGACCACGCTGCGCCCGTTGATCGGGTTGCGAGAAATCAGCACCGCGCTGCGGCCGGCATTCATGGCCGAGCCACCCACACAGTTGGCCGATACCAGTGCCTGCAGAAAACGGGTGCCGTAGGGCAGGCTGGTGGCGTCCTTGCTGATCGCCGAGGAAGCGTTGCTGGCCGCCGGGCGCGACAGGTTCGACATGTACACCCGAATGCCCGGCGTGGTGAGCACGGTCGGGCGCATCAGCTCGGGCTGAAAGCAGGCGCGGCTTGGGATGAATACATGATCGTTGGCGGCCAGGTCCACACTGCGGCTGTCGGTGCCCGCGAGTACCCCCGACAGATCGATACGCGCCCAGCGGCCGTTGCGGGTGAGGTAGACATGGGCCAGATCGGCGTCGGGGCGCAGGCCGCCGGCCGCGCGGATGGCCGTCGACAGGGTACGGACATTGTTCGCGTCGCCGCTGGCCTCGCCTTCGCGCTGGCCGACGCGGTCCTTGCTGGCGCGCTCGCCCACGCGCACGGAGCCCGGGTGAAACACCGCGCCGTTGACCGATACAAACACACCGCCGCTTTCGATGAGCAGCACGCTGGCCACCCGCTCGAGCGCACGCACGAAACCGGCCTGGATAAGCTCGCGCGAGACCAGCGCCTCCACGTCGGCCACGCTACGCCCGACCGCGCGCACCGGCGCCAGTCCGGGCAGATTGATACGTCCGTCCTCGTCGATGACGAATACGCCCGAGAGCCGGTCCTGATCACCGATGACCTCGATACGCAGCCGATCGCCGGGGGCGAGCACGCTGGGCATAGCCATGAGTTCGGTGAGCGCGATTTCCTGGCCGATCGGGTAGTCGCCCGGGCGGGTGTGTTCAACGCACACGGTCTGCTGCGCCTCGGCCGGGGTGTGCTCGGGCATCCAGCGCGCATCGTCCACGTTATGCGGCGTGCGACCGCTGGCACAGGCGCTCAGCACAATCGGCAGGGCCAGGGTCAAAGCGAAGCGGATGGCGGCAGTTGTCATGTTCGTCTCGTTTTGCGAAGTGGCGTTCGAGCGCTACATGTCAAAAAGCGGGCCAACCCGCAGAGCCTTTATTTTCCGTTGCAAACCGGCATTTCGTCGCTTTTTGCACATTGCATTTTTGCAATCCGCAACGCGCGCGCATTGCATTGTGCGAATTTATCGCCGATAACCGCCTGAAAACGGGGTTTTCGCGCTGGCACGCCGCTTGCTCTGGGGCATCTGTACGTGATGCAACAGAGGGCCATCGCCGTGAAAGGACTAATATTTGTCGAGTTGATGAACTTCATGGAAGAACAGTTCGGATACCAGCTGACCGACGAGGTCGTCGATGCTGCCGCCATCCCCGACGATGCGGCCTTTACCACCATCGGCCGATATCCGAGTGAATACGCCACCCGGCTGATTACTGCGGCCGCCGACTGTACGAACGTATCGGCGACCGAGTTGTGCCGGGCGTTCGGGCGCTATCTGTTCACCCGTTTTGAAATACGCTTTCCGCACATGATCCAGTGCTACCCGAGCGCGCGTTCGCTACTCTGCCATGTCGAGGCGCATATCCATGAAGAGGTGCGCGCCTTGTATCCGGATGCGAAGCCGCCATCGGTGACCACCCTCGAGGTCGACGGCGCGATGCATGTGATCTATCAATCCGATCGGCCGTTCGCGCAGATCGCGTTCGGGCTGGTGGATCAGTGCATTGTCTCCTATGGTGAACACAGCACGGTCGAGTGGTGCGAAGACAATTCCGATTCGCATGCCCGATTCGTCATTCGCTCTATTGAAAGGACTGCAGCATGAACTCGTCTCTACGCGTGCTGATCGTCGAGGACACCGCCTCGCTGGCAATGACCTTTGCCGGCCAGCTGGAAGCTGTCGGCTGTGAGGTCGATGTGGTCGGCGATGGCAGCGAAGCGCGGCGCCTGGTCGAACATGCACGCCAGCCCTATGACGTCATCCTGCTCGATCTGAAGCTGCCCGACTGCGATGGCCTGCAGCTGCTGGAAATGGCGCCGGAATTCGTCGAACAGTCGAGCGTGGTGGTGATTACCGCCGATGGTTCGATCAACCGCGCGATCCAGGCCATGCGCCTGGGCGCCTACGACTTCCTGGTCAAGCCGGTCGCCCCCGAACGTCTGACCACCACGGTCAACCGGGCCGGCGAACGGCGCATGCTCGAACGCGAGGTCAGCGTGGCGCGGCGCCTGAATAGGCGCGAGCGGTTTCACGGTTTCGTCGGGGCCTCCGATGCCATGCAGGCGGTCTACCGCGCGATCGAGAACGTCGCCAACTCCAAGGCCACGGTGTTCGTGACCGGCGAAAGTGGCACGGGCAAGGAAGTCACGGCCGAGGCGATTCATCAGATCAGCGATCGCAGCAGCGGCAATTTCGTGGCTATTAACTGCGGCGCGATCCCCGAGAACCTGCTCGAGTCGGAATTGTTCGGGCATGTGAAGGGGGCGTTCACTGGCGCCTTGGAAAACCGCATCGGCGCGGCCAAGGAGGCCGATGGCGGCACGCTCTTTCTCGACGAAATATGCGAAATGGAGCTCAAGCTCCAGGTCAAGCTATTGCGTTTTCTCCAGACCGGGATGATCCAGCGGGTCGGCAGCAGCCGGCCGGAAGCGGTCAATGTCCGCGTGATCTGTGCCACCAATCGTGACCCTGCTGCGGAAGTGGCGGCCGGGCGTTTTCGCGAGGATCTGTTCTATCGTCTGTCGGTGCTGCCCATCGAGCTGCCACCGCTGCGTCAGCGCGGCGACGATATCGCACTTTTGGCGCAGAGCTTTCTCGATCGCTTCGCTGCCGAGGAGAACAAGCAGTTCGATACCCTCACGAATGAACTCGTTGCCCAGTTAAAGCGTCACAGCTGGCCCGGCAACGTGCGCGAATTGCAGAACGCGATACGTCGTGCCGTGGTCATGAGTGCCGGTCCGCAGCTGTCCCTGCCCGCCAATGTGGGCGGTGAGCCTGCCCGCGCGGCGATGACGACACAGACCACGCAGCCCGCCGAGGCAGCCGATACGGACACGCCGCTACCGCCGTCCGGCTTTGACGGCATGACCCTCGAAGAAATCGAACGCTGGGCGATCGAACGCGCGATCGAGCGCTGTGGCGGCAGTATTCCGGCCGCTGCAAGAGTGCTGGATACCAGCCCGTCAACGCTGTATCGCAAGCGCGAGCGCTGGGCGGATCGGGCCGATACGCCGGTTTCCGGCTAGGGCGAACTGTGTCGCAACAAGCGGCCTGGGAGTGGGCCGCGCACGCCTCGACAGGGGCCAGGCGATAGCCGCCGTTGTGGTTGGCGGCTTGTTTGGCGAAGTCAGCGCTCGCTGTCGCGGTAGCCCTGCGGGTTGTGGGATTGCCAGCGCCAGGCATCGGCCATGATGTCGTCGATGCCGCGGCTGCATTGCCAATCGAGTTCGGCTTCGGCCTTGCGCGGGTCGGCCCAGCATTGGGCGATATCACCCGGGCGCCGGCCCACGACCCGGTAGGGCACGGGGCGCTGGCTGACGCGTTCGAATGCCTGTACGGCTTCCAGTACCGAATAGCCCTTGCCGGTGCCCAGATTCCAGAGATGCAGGCCCGACGCGCGGGCGATGGCGTTTGCCGCTTTCAGATGGCCCTCGGCCAGATCCATGACGTGGATATAGTCGCGTACGCCGGTACCGTCCGGGGTCGCGTAGTCGTTGCCATAGATCGACAGCTGTTCGAGTCGGCCCACGGCCACCTGCGAGACATAGGGCAACAGATTGTTGGGAATGCCATTCGGATCTTCGCCGATCTCGCCGCTTTCATGGGCGCCGGCCGGGTTGAAATAGCGCAGGATGGCGATCGACCAGTCCGGGTTGGCGGCATACAGATCCTGCAGGATCCATTCGATCATCAGCTTGGAGCTGCCGTAGGGGTTGGTCGGCCGCCCGGTGGGCGCGGCTTCGGTCAACGGCATCTCGTCGGATTCGGCATATACCGTCGCCGACGAGCTGAACACCAGCGTACGCACATCCGCGGCACGCATGGCCTGGCACAGCGACAACGTGCCGCCGACGTTGTTTTCGTAATACGCCAGCGGTTTTTCGGTACTCTCGCCGACCGCCTTGAGCCCGGCGAAATGAATCACTGCATCGACCGCATGTTCGGTGAGTGCCTGTTCGAGGCGTGCGGTATCGCGGATGTCGGCTTCGATGAAGGTCAGCGACCGCCCGCTCAACCGCTCCACGCGCCTGAGCGATTCCGGCGACGAATTCGACAGATTGTCGTAGACCACGACGTCGTATCCGGCCTCCAGCAGCACGAGCGCGGTATGGGAGCCGATATAGCCGGCGCCGCCGGTCAGAAGCATCACCATGGTCGAATTCCTGTCAGGTTCGGATAGGTTCGGCGCCAGCGCCGGGTTTTCGGTCGCCCAGCACTCGCGGCGACAGGCGGCCGGGACCGATCCCGACCGCCTTATCCGTCTTTATCGGCCGAGCAGCCCGGAAAAGAACTGGTGGGCATTTTCCTGCAGGTGATCGACATCGTAGCCGCCTTCCTGAATCACGCACACGGGCATGTCCAGTTCGGCCATGGCGCGGCCGATACGGGCAAAGCCTTCGCTGGTGACCGCGACCTTGGCCTGCGGGTCGTTTTCGTAGATATCGAAGCCCAGCGGCAGAACCAGCACATCGGCATCGAATAGCTTGATCGCGGCGACCGCCTCGTCGAGCTTTTCGAAGAAGGTTTCTTCCGGTGAGCCGTGCGGCATGGGCAGGTTGATGTTGTAGCCGTAGCCCGCGCCCGCGCCGCGTTCGTCGGCATGGCCGGTGACCACCGGGTAGAAATTGGTCGGATCGCCGTGGATGGAGATATAGAGCACGTCGTTGCGCTCCCAGAAGATCTCCTGAATACCCTGGCCGTGGTGCATGTCGGGATCGAGAACCGCTACGCGCTGGAATTTATCGCGCAGGGCCTCGGCCGCAATGGCGGCGTTGTTGAGATAGCAAAAGCCGCCCGCGCCGTCGCGCCGTGCATGATGGCCCGGCGGCCGACACAGGCCGTAGGCAAAGCGCTCGCCATTGAGGATATCGTCGGCGGCGGTCAAGGCGGTCTGGGCCGAGGCATAGGCCGCTTTCCAGGTGCCTTCGCCGATCGGGCAACTGCCGTCGGCCTGGTAGCGGGCCGATTCGGCCAGAATGCCTTTGAGCGGGTTGGGCGAACGCACGAAGATGTTCGACATCACCTCGTTGCCCCAGTCGTCGGGGATCTCCATCCAGCGCCGGTGGGCGGATTCGAGAAAGCGCAGATAGCCCAGATCGTGCACCTGCGAGATGGGCGCCATGCCGTGGTCGACCGGTGTGCCCACATCGATGTTCAGGCCTTCGAGGGCGGCAACCAGCGGTGGCGTGCGCGCCGGAACTTCCTGGGGCTCGCGCATCTGACCGCGGGTCAGATAGCTGCGGGGAATATGCTCGTTCTGGGTCGGGTCGAAATAGGCTTTCACGGCAACGGTTTCCGTCTGGTCGAAATGAAAGGGCGCAGTGATCGTTGCACTACACGGGATTGCAACATACGCCGGCTACGCCTGCGACTGCAATGCGTAATCGCTGTTTTTGCCCGGCAGGCAGACACAAAAAAGCCGGCGAGCGTGCCCGCCGGCTTGTTGCGTGGCTAACCTGTGCGACTACTTGCCGCGCGGCACGGTCTGGACTTCGACGAATTCCATGATGCCTTCGTCGCCACCTTCACGGCCGATGCCCGACTGCTTCATGCCGCCGAAGGGCGCATGCGGTGCCGGGCCGGTGCCGGTGTTCCAGCCGCAGTGGCCAAAGTGCAGGCCGCGGATGGTCTTCTCGGCGCGTTTTTCGTCCGAGGTGAACACGTACGCGGCCAGGCCGAATTCCGTGGTGTTGCCCAGCTCCACGACTTCGTCTTCGTCGTCGAATTCGATCATGGGCACCAGCGGGCCGAAGGTTTCTTCCTTGCAGCAGGCCATGTCGTGGGTCACGCCGGTGACCACGGTCGGCGTATAGAACAGGTTCTTGTCGGCATCCAGTTCGTCCGGGTGCTTGCCGGCGACCAGCTTGGCGCCTTTCGAGAGCGCGTCGGCGACATGATTCTGGACCTTCTCGAAGCCGGCCTTGTTGATCAGCGGGCCGACATCGATGTCTTCGTCCATGCCGTCGCCGACCTTGAGTGCCTTGACCTTCTCGACCAGCTTGTCGGTGAACTCTTCGTACACGCCCGACTGCACATAGATCCGATTGGCGCAGACACAGGTCTGGCCGCCGCCGCGGAACTTGTTGCTCACCAGCTGGGTGGTGGCATGGTCGATATCGGCATCGTCGAAGACGATGAACGGGGCGTTGCCGCCCAGTTCCAGGCCGAGCTTCTTGACCTGATCCTTGCTCTGTTCGATGAGCAGCTTGCCGACTTCGGTGGAGCCGGTGAACGAGATCATGGTCACGTCGGGCGAGGACATGAGCTCGCCGCCGATCTGGCTGGAGGAGCCCATCACCAGGTTGACATAGCCCTTGGGCAGTTCCAGGCGCTCATGAAAGAGCTGGAACATGGCGATCATGGTCAGCGGGGTTTCGCTGGCAGGCTTGATCACGCTCGGGCAGTCGGCCGCGATCGCCGGGGCGATCTTCTTGGCGATCATGCCGATCGGGAAGTTCCAGGGCGTGATCAGGCCAACCACGCCGACCGGGCGGTGATGAACCGTCCAGGTGCAATCCTTGGCTTTCTCCTCGAGCTCGTCGGGCTTGAGGATGTCGATGTTCTTGGCGCAATAGTCGAAAAAGCCGGCGGCGTATTCGACTTCGCCCTGGGCTTCCTTCCACGGCTTGCCGTGTTCGAGACACAGAATACGCCCGATCTCTTCCTTTTCATCGATCAGGGCATCGCGAATATCCTCGAGCCATTCGCGCCGGGTTTCCAGATCGTTCGGCTTGAGCGCGCCCTTGGCGGCTTCGATGGCGCGCTGGGTTTCGGCGCTGCCCATCTTGGGCATCTCGGCCAGCACCTTGCCATTGGCAGGATTGAGGACCTCGACGGTTTCGCCGGAGTCGGCCTCGACCCACTGGCCATCGATATAACCGGAAATATGCTTGAGCAGATAGGATTCGATCATGAGTGTCCTCGGTCCTGTCGTAACGACTTGAGTCTATGAATCTGGGCAGCCGCTGCCAGCGCGGCCTGCTGACAATGCCTGTCAATATCTAGCAGTGATCGGGGCGTGATCACGGCTTTTAAAGGCGAAATGCCATTTTCGCGGCTCACGCGCCACCCGGCGCATAGCCATGCTTTTTGCTGACCTGGTTGAACAATGCCTCGCCGCGCTGCCAGCGCGTGAGGTTGTCGAGAAACTGATCGATCAGCGCATCGCGCCAACCGATGAAATCGCCCGCCATGTGCGCCGACATGAGTACATTGTCCATGCCCCATAGCGGGTGATCGGCGGGCAGCGGTTCCTGTTCGAAAACATCCAGCGCGGCGCCGGCGATCTGTTGGTTGACCAGGGCATCCACCAGATCGTCGGTGACCACGATCGGCCCGCGGCCGATGTTGATGAAACGCGCGTGTCTGGCCATGGCCGCGAAGCGCCGTGCATCGAACCAGTGTTCCGTGGCCTCGGTTAAGGGCGCGGCCACGACCACGTAATCGGCATCCGGCAGATGGGTGTCGATATCGTCGGCAGCATGGACGGCCGAAAATACGTCGTCGGCATCGCGGGCGCGCCGGGCGATGCCGGTGACTTCCATGCCCACGGCCTTGCACAGGCGCCCGATCTCGCGCCCGATCGAGCCTGCGCCGGCCACCAGTACGCGTTTGCCGTGCACGCTTTCGGTATCGCGGTGCACCCAGCGGCGCTGTTGCTGGTAGGCGATATTGGCGCGCGTGTCCTTGGCGAACATCAGAATCGCGCCGAGTACGTATTCGGCGATATTGCGGTCGAATATGCCCTGGGCATTGGTGACCGGGATATCGGATTCGATCAGCGCATCGAACATCAACTGGTCCACGCCCGCGCTTGCGGCATGCACCCAGCGCAGATTGCGCGCGGCCGGCCAGGCGGCTTCGAGCGCTTCGGTACGAAAATCGGTGACCAGCAGGATATCGCTGTCGGGCAGGGCGTCGCGCAGGCTGGGTTCATCGTGGGCGACACGAATATCGGCGCGCGCGTGCAGCCGTTCGATCGACGCCGGCCCCTCGGGTGTATCGCTTAAGACGGTGATCCGAGGTCGCGGTTCGTCGGCTTCGACGGCGTGCTCGGTGCGGGTATTGGCGGGGTTGTCGTGGCTCATGCAGGAGAAGGCGCTACCGTGTTCACGAACCGCGCGATTTCAATGATCATGCCGCACGGTACCCAGAGCTCGCGCCAAGCGTCAATAGCCGGCGCAAATCCCGGCGCACGCTTGTCTTGACCGGGCTTGCAAGACCTGACTACGCTCGCGCTAACGGCCACGTCGGCCGCCGCCATCCCGCGTCAAGAGGCACCCATGGTCGCGAATCTGAAGAAAAGCAGCGAAATCCTATCCGCAGACCCCGATCAGCGTTATGTACGTGACCGTCTGGTCTGGAACCCGGCCATGCATGCCATCCCGATTTCGGGCATCCGGCGCATGGTCAATCGCGCCGCCGAGCTCGACGATGTGGTGCATCTGTCCATTGGTCAGCCCGACTTCGCTACGCCGCGGCATATCATCGATGCGCATATCCACGCGCTGGAAGCCGGCCAGACCGGCTACACCATGGATGCCGGCCTGCCGGAACTGCTTACCGCGCTCAAGGAGTACTACAACGCGCGCTATCGCAGCACGCTCACCGAAGACAATTTCCTGATCACCACGGGCGCGACCGAAGGCATCTATCTGCTGATCACGGCCATGGCGGCGCCCGGGCGTGAGTTCATCATCGCCGACCCGACGTTTTTGCTGTATGCGCCGTTGATTCGCATGAACGGCGGGCAGGTGCGCACGGTGCCGACCAAGGCCAGCGAAGGCCACCAGATCGACCCCGAGCGCATCATCAACATGATCGGGCCGAACACGCACGCCATCATCCTCAATTCGCCGAGTAACCCCACGGGTACGGTGTATCCGCGCGAAACCGTGGAATGGCTGTGTCAGGAAGCCGCCTATCGCGGCGTGGAGATTCTCTCCGACGAGGTCTACGACAACCTCATCCTCGACGATATCGACTATCCGAGCGTGCTCTCCTGTGCCACCGATCTCGATGGCGTGGCCGTGGTGTCGAGTTTCTCCAAGACCTATGCCATGCCCGGCCTGCGCGTGGGTTGGATCGTGGCTGACCAGAACACCATTCGTACCCTGCGCCGCTACCACATGTTCACGACCACGGTCGCCAGTACGCCGGCACAGTGGGCCGGCGTCGCCGCACTCGTAGGCGATCAGAGCT
This sequence comes from Salinisphaera sp. T5B8, assembly GCF_040361255.1. Classification (NCBI taxonomy): domain Bacteria; kingdom Pseudomonadati; phylum Pseudomonadota; class Gammaproteobacteria; order Salinisphaerales; family Salinisphaeraceae; genus Salinisphaera; species Salinisphaera sp. T5B8. The sequence goes on from NZ_APNG01000016.1 coordinate 91,169, forward strand.
GTGTCGACGAGATGGTGCGCGAATACTCGCGGCGGCGTGACCGGGTGGTGGATCTGGTTGCCGATACGCCGGGGCTGACCGGCTACTGGCCACAGGGCGCGTTCTATATCGCGCCGTCTTTGCCGCACGGGGTGGATGGCGGCAACCTGTGCATGCGCATGCTCGAGGAAACCGGCGTGTGCGTCATCCCGGGCGATGCCTTCGGCGAAGAGTCGAACAGCCTGATGCGCATCAGCTATTCCACCTCCATGGAGAAGATCGAGGAAGCCTTCGAACGCCTCCAGCCCTGGATGGCGCGCCAGCCCGAGATGCGCGGGCATAACTAGCGCCGTGGTGCGCGCCCTGTTGCAGTCGCGACAGGGCGCGCAATGGCTGTTCGCTTTAGCCGCGCTTTAGCTCGCGGCCGCGCAGGTGGCCGCGGGCGCGCCGGCCTGGCGGGCCTCGTCGGGCATATCGCGGGTGTAGCTCACCCGTACCGGATAAACCTTGCCGTTTTCATCGTGCATGTTGCCGATGCCGCGGTATTCGAGCAGGCGTTTGCTGTCGGCGTCGTAGGTCAGCTTGAGCGAATCCACGAAGAAGTTGACCAGGAACATGTCCAGCTCGGCGGTGAAGACCACGGCCGGCTTGCCTTCGAAAGTGGTGGTGCCGGTCTGGCGCGCACGCAGATCGATGACGGCTTGCCGTCCGGCCGCCGCGAACTTGAAGGGCACGGTCTTACCCGCGGTCAGCTTGTCGAATTGCTGGCGCACCAATCGATCGAAGCCGGAATCGGCGGCCATCGGCGGCTCGATGGTGAAATCCTTGGTCTGTTCTTTTGCATCGGCGGATTCGCGCCGGAACATGGTCCAGCGATTGCCGCTGTGGCGAATGCCTTCCACATAGCCATCGGCCGGGATCTCGAGCCGGTAGGTGGGCACGGTGTCGCTGGCCTTGAATGCCAGATGCTTGGTGGCGATCGTGTCGCCGGTGCGCCCGACATAGGTCACGTCCCAGCTGCGCAACGTATCGCCGGTAAAGTGTTGCTCGTGATGTTCAGTATAACGGTATTCGTTGCTGTCGAGCGTGTAGCCGTAGCCGTTGAAACAGCGGGTTTCGTCGGCGGCGATGGCCGTGCTGGTCACGGTGAGTGTGGCCGTGCCAATGACGAACGCGAGCGCGGGCAAAAGCGGTTTATCGTGCACGTGATTGTCTCCTCAGGCGGCCGGCTGGCGTTGCGGTACGAACAGATAATGGGCGATGCCCCATTCGTTGCCGTCGTTGTAGCCGAACAGTTCCGCGACTGCCATGAAGAACATGCGCCAGCGTTGGAACCAGCGCTCGGCGTCGGCATCGCCATAGGTCTCGCGAAATATCGCCATGATCGGTTTTTCGGCCGCGTCCATGCGTGCCAGCCAGCTGTTGGCCGTATCGCGATAGTGGTTGCCCGATAGCCACCAGTGCTTGCGCAGGCGCATGTCTTCCTGGAAATGGGCGAACAGATGCTCGCTGGGCATGATGCCGCCGGTAAAGAAATGGCGCGCCATCCAGTCGTAGTCGCCGTCGTTCTCGAAGGCGTAGGCCAGCAGCTTGTGCGCGAATACGTGCACGAACAGGCGACCGTCGTCGACCAGCCAGCGGCTGATGCGCGCGAACAGTTCGCGGTAGTTGCGCATATGTTCGAACATTTCCACCGACACGACGCGGTCGAAACGTTGCGTGCCCGGGTCGAAATCGTTGATGTCGCAGGTTTGCACGCGCAGGTTGTCCAGCCCGCGCTGTTGCGCCATAGCCTCGATCGCCTCGCGCTGCGCGTTGGAATTGGAAACCGCGAGAATCTCTGCGCTGGGAAAGCGCTTGGCCGCCCACAGCGCGAACGAACCCCAGCCGCACCCCAGGTCCAGAATCTGCTGGCCGTCATGCAGGCGCGCGCGTTCGGCATAGAGCGCGAGCATGGCGTGCTCGGCCTGATCGAGTGTCTTGATCCCCGCTTCGAACAGGCAGCCGCTGTATTTGCGATGCGCGCCCAGCACATGTTCGAAGAATGCCGGCGGCAGTTCGTAGTGCTGGGCGTTGGCGTCCTTAGTGTGCTGGGCGATCGGGCCGGTGCAGGCCCGGTCGATGAAGCGCCGCATGTGATTGCTGCGCCATTCCGGGTCGCGGGCCTCGCGGCTGCTCAATCGACTGCCGATGAGCCGGCGCATGCCCGCGCGGGCAATCGGATCGGGCACGAGGCCGCGCTCACACCAATCTATGGCCAGACTACTCAAACCTGCCTCCCTCGTTTTGTGTATTTATCGTTTTGGTGGCCACGGAATAAACGCGCTCGTGCGCCGGACGTATTCGTCGTGGCCTTCGCGTTTTTCCGATGCCTTCTTGTTTTCGATGGTGGGAATCCCCGAAACCCTGAGCAAAAGCCACGCCATGATCACTGGACTGGCCAGTGTCGCCCACCAATATGGCGCACCGATTGCAAGTACTACGTACGTTACCCAGTGCAGCGATTCGAAAAAATAGTTCGGATGTCGAGAGTAGCGCCAAAGCCCCTGCGCGCATACCTTGCCGCGATTTTCGGGCTGTTGCTTGAAGCGATGCAGTTGGGCATCGGCCGTGCCTTCGCCGACCACGGCGACGAACCACACCGCAATCGCGGCCAGGGCGATCCCCAGCGACGGTGCTTCGGGCATATAGGCAATGACCAGAAACGGAATCGAGAGTATCGAGGCTGCCACGGCCTGAAACAGGAAAAAGCCCAGCATGTACAGATCAGCCTTGGCGCCCCAGGCTTCACGCGCGGCGGCATAGCGTGAATCCTCGGGCGCGCCGCGCATGCGTTTGGCCAGATAGCCGGCCAGGCGTAGCGCCCAGGTCAGCGCGAGCGCGGCCATGAGAATACGCGCCGCGGCCGGCGCATCGCCGAGCAGGGCATACTCGGCCGCAATCAGGCCAACCGCGGCCGACCAGACCACATCCACGAGCCCGGCATTGCGGGTAAACAACTGGATGATCCACACCAGGGTGAGCAATATCGCGGCGGTGGCCAAGCCCACGCCGAACGCCGCCAGTGCACTCATGCGGTCTCCTTTGTCGTGATCATGAACAGGGCCGAACCCGCGTGTGCGGGTAGGGCCTGCCTGTCAGGTTACGTCGACGATCGGCAGAGCGATGCGCCCCGTGACGCGAATACGACCCGGGATCGCCGAGAAACTGGCCAGATACTGTGGATGATAGCCGTATACCAGCAGCCCCAGCCGATCGCCTGCGTGCAGCCGATGGCTGACGCCGTTGAGATCGAGCGAGCGCGGCCCGGCGCCACGGATCGGCCGTACTTGCTTGTTGAGCAAGACCGTCGCGCCCAGGCCCGCGCGTTGTACGCCGATGCCTACGAAAGCGATCGGGTCGCGGTCGTCGCCACTGATATCGATTTCGATCTGCGGGATACCGGCGATCGCCTGATTTTCGGCCTCGATGGTCATGAGTTCTATAAACGTGCCGCCGCTGGCCAGTTCGTCGAGATGATCGGAGGGCAGGGCATTGATCAGCCGGGCGACCAGGGCGGTTTCGTCGCCGCTGGCGGGTTTGTCGTGATCGAATACGCGCTTGAGCGCGGTCCAGGCATTGCCGGCCGTGCCGGTGGCCAGCGACCACAGCCGCGACACGCTCTGCCGTCGCACGATCCCCAGCAGCAGATCCAGCCCGCCGGTGGTGGCATCGCCGGCGAATTCCACCGTGGGGCCATGCTCGCCGGTGCCCACGGGCAGTTCGTCGAAGAACAGGCTGGTTTCGTCGTCGAGCACGATCATGTTGCGTGGCACCGACTGCGTGGGTGTCACGCCCTTGAGCTTCCAGTCGAGATAGGCCAGTTCCAGGACCGCCGTCTCCACGTATTCGTCGTCGATACGCAGGCTGGCATCGGTCCGGTAGGCGATACGGTCGATATCCTGCAGAAACGGCAGGCTGTGACCGTACTGCATGGCGATCAGATGCACATCATTGCCGGCCGCGCGCAGCGCCTTGGCGTTGGCCGCGGCTTCGTTGAGGTTGAATAGCGTATCGCCCACGCCCTGTACAAGCAGCACGTCCACCTTCGGCGTGCGGCGTGTTTCGCAGGGTTCGCGTTGGCCATCGCGCGCGATATGCCCGTCGTAGAACGATGCGGGGCTGCTGTTGTACAACCGGTCGCGCACGGTCTGGGACAGGCCACGCCCGGTCAGCGTCGAGGCCAGTCCTTCCGCCAGCGCCCGATAGAGCAGCGGGTCCAGACGCACACCCGATGTGGGCACACCGAGTGCGACCAGCGCCGCGCCCCAGGCCGTCTTGACGACATTATCCGGCGCCAGGCTGTAGCCGAGGTCGTACCAGGTGGCGGTGGGCACCAGCGCGTCGAAGCGGTCGTCGATACAGGCGCCGATGAGCTGAAAACCGCCGCCATAGGAGAGTCCCAGGCCGCCGATGACGGGGTCGCCGTCGCGCCGGGCCAGGCGCTCGCGTTCGGGCATCTCGTTGTCTGCCCAGTCGAGAATGGCGCTGATATCCGCGCCTTCGACTTCAGGGTTCATGATCTCGACCTTGCCGCCGGACTCGCCGAACCCGCGCTGGTCGAAACTGATGACGAAATAGCCGCTGGCGGCGGCACGGCGCGCGGCTTCGGTGGAGGGCAGAATCCCGCCGGACAACACTTCGTAAACCGATCGTTCGTAACGATTGTTCAGGCGCGCGCCGCCAAAGCCGTGGCCGTGCAGCACCAGCGGTGCGGTTTCACCGGCGGCAAGGTCTGGCTGCATGACCGTGATCGCGATCTCTACGCCATCATCGGGATTGGTGACGATCGCGTTATAGTCGCGGGCTTGGAGCGTGGCCGAACGCATGGCTATTTATTCCGGTGCGTCGCCGGGCACATGGATCGCGGCCAGCGCCTCGCGTAGCGCCGACGGGATCGCCTCGGCGCGATTGGTTTCGCGATTGACGAATACATGTACGAAATCGCCGTGCGCGCTGGGGGTATCCGCGCCGGCCTGAAAGATACCGATGCCATAGGTCGTCGAGCGGTTGCCCAGATGCTTGACCATCAGCCCGGCTTCGAGCTGTTCCGGGAAGGCGACCGGTGCGTGGTACTGGCAGCGGGATTCCACCACGAAACCCACCACCGGGGCGTTGTGGATATCCAGCCCGCCGGCTTCGATGAGGTAGCGATTGGCCGCGGTATCGAAATACGAGTAGTAGGTCACGTTATTGACGTGGCCATAGACATCGTTATCCATCCAGCGGGTGGGCATGGCGCAGAACCATCGATAGTCGCTGCGGGTGGGGCGTGGGGCTTGCGGCATGGGTGTTCGGACTCTCGATGCGCTCGGGCTGACAAAAAGAAGCCGGGCTTAGCCCGGCTTCGATCGGCGGTGCTGCGGTCTTACGACTGCACTTTCCAGGTGCCGTCGCTCTGGCGACAGGCCGTACCGCGTACTTTTTCCGGCTGGCCGTCGACATTGGCGTTCATGGTGAACTCGCGACAGGGCTGGTTGCCGTTGTTGTAGGTCCGCGTGGGCGTGACGGAATAGTTGGCGTTGGTGTCCGGATTGGTCCAGCTCGAGGTGTTGCCGGTCTGGTTGCTTTCCAGCGCACTGCCGAACTGCTGGCGGTCGCGTTGTCCGAAGTTGTCGCCGATACGACGCCCGAGCGCGGCGCCCGCCAGCGTACCCACGACCGTGGCGATGGTGGTGCCACTGCCGCTGCCGATCTGCGAACCGGCCGCGCCACCGGCGATGCCGCCGATTACGGTGCCGGTGTCGCCGGAGCTCCAGTTGGCACAGCCGCTCATGGCGACGGTGAGCGCCAGCGCGCTCAGCAAGGTAACGATCTTGGTCATGCGGTGTTCTCCACTGTGGCCCGCTGCGTGCAGGCCGTTTTCGCTAAAAATGCGTGTCGATCAGTGTAACCAAAACCGGAGGTATGGGCAGGCCGGGTTCATTGCCGGCCGGAATTTTCTATATGCTGTCCCGCGTTAATTAAAACCCCATTTCAGGAGAACGCCATGCGGGCATGGTTGGTAGAAGAACCCGGTGCGCCGGAAGCGCTCGAACTCAAGACCATCGATGCGCCCGAGCCGGGGCCGGACGAAATCCTTGTTGACGTGCGCGCCGTCGGTATCAATCAGGCCGATGTATTACAGCGCAAGGGCGGCTACCCGCCGCCGAATGGCTTCGATGTACGCCGGCCCGGGCTGGAATATGCCGGCGAGGTCGCTGCCGTGGGCGATCGCGTGACCACGCGCCAGGTCGGTGATCGGGTAATGGGCCTCATCGGCGGCGGCTCCTATGCCGAGCAGCTGGTCGTGCACGAACGCGAAGCGCTCACGATCCCGGCCCACTACGATTTCGAGCAGGCCGCGGCCATGCCGGAAGCGTTTCTGACCGCCTATCGCGGGCTGTTCCTGGTCGGCGAACTCGCACCGGGACAGTGGGCGCTGGTACGCGGTGCCACCTCGAGCGTGGGCCAGGCCGGCCTGCAACTCATTCAGGCGCTGGGCGCACGCAGTATTGCCACCAGCCGCAAGCAGGCGCGCCTGGACGAAATGGAGCAGCGCTTCAAGGCGCTCGGCTTCGACAAGGCCTATGACCTGGGTCTGGAAGACGGCGACGACGGCGTCGCCAAAGCCGTACAGGAACAAACCGGCGGGGCCCATCTAGTGCTGGATTTCGTGGGCGGTTCGGCACTGGCCGACAACCTCGACGCGCTGCGCCCGGAAGGCCGCCAGGTACAGATCGGGCTCATCGGTGGGCGCAAGAGCGAAATCGATATGGGCAAGCTGCTCATGCGTCGGCTCAGTCTGGTGGCGATGACCATGCGCAGCCTGCCACTGGAGCGCAAGATCATGGTTGCGCAGATCTTCAATGATCGTCTGCTGCCGCTATTCGAAGCCGGCAAGCTCAAGCCGATGGTCGATCGCGCCTTCGCCTTCGAAGAGGCGGTCGAAGCCCATCAGCTGATGGAGTCCGGCGAGCATGCCGGCAAGCTGGTGCTCGTGCGCAGTTAGACGCTATCGCCAGTGCGTCGGCCCGTATTCATTCGTCGCGGCCGACGCGCTCGCACAGCGCCTGTGCGCAATCGGCGACCACCAGGTCGAATTCACCATCGATATTCACACGGACGGCCTCGGCATCGGTCGGTGCTTCGAGCGTATCGAACTGGCTGCGCAGCATGTCGGGCGAGAAGAAATGCGCGCGCTGTTGCATACGCGCGAGGATGACGTCGTAACTGCCCTCCAGAAACGCGAACATCAGCGCCGGATCGCCGCGGCGCAGGTGCTCGCGGTAGACGCGCTTGAGCGCGGAGCATCCCAACAGTAGCGAGGTGTCGCGCCGGCGGTAGTCGGCGATGATCTCGGCCAGCGTATCCAGCCAGCCGGCACGGTCTTCGTCAGTCAGCGGTATGCCCTGGCGCATTTTCTCGACGTTGGCCGGCGGGTGGTAGGTATCGCCGTCGATATAGGTGATGCCCAGACGCTCGGTCAGTGCCGCACCCAGCGTCGACTTGCCGCTACCGGACACGCCCATGAGCACGATACGCCGTGTACACGGCAGAGCCAGCGGCGTGGTCGTCGATTGGGGGTTATCCACCGGAATACACCTAGACCACCGAGGTCATGCCGCCATCCACGAGGATGTTCTGCCCGCACACGAAGTTCGAGGCGTTCGAACACAGATACACCAGCGTGCCGATGAGTTCGTCGAGCTGGCCCCAGCGCGCCGCAGGGGTGCGTTTTTCGATCCAGGCATTGAAGTCGTCGTCCTGCCAGAGGGCGGTGTTCATATCGGTCTGGAAATAACCTGGCGACAGGCAATTGACCTGAATACCGTGGCTGGCCAGATCCGCGGCCATGCCCTGGGTGAGCAAGGCAACGCCGCCCTTGCTGGCGCCGTAGGGCGCGATGGTCTGGCGTGCCAGCTTCGACTGCACCGACCCGATATTCACGATCTTGCCCGAGCCGCGCTCGATCATCGCAGCGGCCAGCGCGTGCGATACATAGAACGCACTGGACAGATTGCTGGCGATGACGGCGTCCCAGTCCGACGGATCGAATTCCGCGAAGGGCGCACGCCGCTGCAAACCGGCGTTGTTGACGAGAATATCCGGCACGCCGTGCGTGTCGGTCAGGCGCCGAATGCCATCGGCGACGGCATTCGCATCGGTCACATCGAATGTGATGCTGCCTGCGGGGGCGGCGCCTGCGGCGCGCATGGCCTCGGTTTGTTCGGCCAGGCGCGCTTCATCGCGCCCGTGCAGGATCACACGCGCGCCGCGCTCGGCCAGGCCCAACGCCATACGCGCGCCGAGCCCGCGCGAGGAGCCGGTGATCAGCGCGAGGCGATCGCTCAGATCGAATAGCGAATCGGTCATGCAAAGCTCCGGTGGATCGAGCGCGCTCGCGAATGAAACATCAGCAGCGTCTAAAACAGCGCGTACAACAGGTACGTGAAAATGAATGCCAGAATCGACTCCAGCGCCTGCTGCACGGTCCAGGTCTTGAGCGTGGTCTTGACGTCCATGCCCATGAGCCGGCCAACCAGCCAGAAGCCCGAGTCGTTGACGTGGCCGGCGAACACCGAACCGGCGGCTGTGGCCAGCGTAATCGCGACCACCTGCATGGCCGAATAGTCACCGGCGGCAACCGCGGGTGCCATCAGCCCGGCAGCGGTGACCAGCGCGACCGTGGCCGAGCCTTGCGCCAGACGCACGATTGCTGCGACCAGATAGGCGGCGACGATCACCGGCAGCCCGAGCTCGCCGAGTGAATCGGCCAGCGCGTCGCCGATGCCCGAGGTTTCGAGCACGCCGCCAAACATGCCGCCCGCGCCGGTGATGAGCACTACCGAGCAGATCGGCCCGAGCGAACGATCGAGGATCTTTTCCAGCGCGCTGCCGTGCTCGCCGCGGCGCCAGCCAAGCACATAAGCGGCAACCAGCACGGCAATCAGCAGCGCAACCGGGGTCTCGCCGAACAGCACGATCACGTTGAACCACTGCGCGTCGTCGTTCACCCAGCCGAGCGAAGCCGCGAACATGAGGCTGGTATTGGCAAAGATCAGTACCAATGGCAGCAGCAACAGGGCAATGACGGTGTGCACGGCGGGCGGCGTGGTGACGTTGTCGTCGTCCTCGGCGCCGAACAGGCCCGCGCCGGTCACGCCGAAGGGATGGCGCGCGGCGGCGAAGCGCCCCCACAGATAGCCGGATAGATACCAAAGCGGAAACGCCATCACGACACCGACGAACAACACCAGACCCGGATTGGCACCATAGGCCTCGATCGCGGTGACCGGCCCCGGGTGGGGCGGTACGAATACGTGCATCACCGAAAACGCGGCCGCTGCCGGCAGGCCATAGAGCAACACCGGCCCGTTCAGCCGACGCGCCACGGCAAAGATGATGGGCAGCATGACCACCAGCCCCGCGTCGAAGAAGATGGGAAAGCCCATGAACAGCGACGCCAGGCCCAGGGCGAACGGCGCGCGTCGTTCGCCAAAGAACGCCACCATGCGTTCGGCCAGTACCGTCGCCCCGCCCGAGTGTTCCACCAGCTTGCCCAGCATGGCGCCGAAGCCCACCAGTAGTGCGACCGAGCCCAGCGTTTCGCCAAAGCTGCCCACCAGCACGTCCACGATGGCCCCCGGCGGAATACCGGTAGCGAATGCGGTAACCAGACTGACGATGGTCAGTGCGAGAAACGCATGGACATTGAAACGGATGACCAGCACCAGCAATAGCGCCACGGCGGCGACCGCGATCGCGAGCAGCGGGCCTGCAGAAAGCGTTTGTGACCAGTCGTCCATAAGCAGCGTCTTCGGGCCATGCAGCGCGAACGCGGCTGGGGGCGTTGCCTGCACTGGCCAGCTTCACAGATCGACTGTCTGGCTAATATGCGACCAAGGTCGGTGGCCGGTTGTCACAGGGGCCCGGCACGCTAAATGCATTGTATACGCATGCCCCGATAGGCTCTGAAGAGTACAGTGATCGCATATGGCTGAATTCGTACCCGTAGACCCGTTCGACCTCATCATTTTCGGTGGCACGGGGGATCTCGCACAGCGCAAGCTGCTGCCGGCGTTGTTTCATCGCGATGGCGATGGTCAGTTCAGCGACGACAGCCGCATCGTGGCGGTCTCGCGTGGCGAGATCGATAGCGAGGCCTATCGGCAATGGGTACGCGAAACGCTGGAAGCGCAGCTATCCGCGAAGGAACTCAAGGAAAATGTCTGGCAGCGTTTTGCGGCGCGTTTGCACCATGTCGCGCTGGATATGCAGGCCGAAACGGGCTGGGACGATCTGGGTGACGCGCTCGACGCCGACGCCAAACGCAGTCGCGTGTTCTATCTGGCCACGGCGCCGTCGCTGTTCGGCACCGTCGCGCAACGGCTTCACGATGCCGGTCTGACCAATGAGCGCTCGCGTATCGTGCTGGAAAAACCGGTGGGCCACGATTTCGATTCCGCGCGCGAGATCAACGATGCCGTAGGCGCGGTCTTCGCCGAATCCCAGATCTATCGCATCGATCATTACCTGGGCAAGGAAACCGTACAGAACGTGCTGGCCCTGCGTTTTGGCAACTCGCTGTTCGAGCCGCTATGGGCACGCGGCGCGGTCGATCATGTGCAGATCACCGTGGCCGAGCATCTGGGGGTGGGGCAGCGCTTCGATTTCTATAATCGCACCGGTGCGCTTCGCGACATGGTGCAGAACCATATGCTGCAGCTGTTGTGCATGGTCGCCATGGAGCCGCCGGCGAGCATGCACCACGACGATATCCGTAACGAAAAGATCAAGGTGCTGCGCGCGCTCAAGCCGATCACCCGTGAGGTGGTCAATCGCGTGACCGTACGCGGGCGTTATACCGCCGGCATCGTCGGCGGCGAGCCGGTGCCCGGCTATCGTGAAGAAGGCGAAAACCCCGAGATCAAAAACGCAGCACAGGACACCGAAACCTTCGTCGCCATCAAGGCCGAAATCGACAACTGGCGCTGGAACGGCACGCCGTTCTATCTGCGTACCGGCAAGCGCATGGCGCGCAAGCTTTCCGAGATCGTGTTCCAGTTCAAGCCGGTGCCGCATTCGATCTTCGGCGAACAGCCGCTTACGCCCAATCGGCTCGTGCTCAGCCTGCAGCCGGAAGAGGGCGTCCAGCTCACGCTGATGACCAAGGAACCGGGGCCGGGCGGTTTTCGCATGCGCTCGTTGCCGCTCAACCTGAATTTTCCGGATGCGTTCGCGGTGACCTATCCGGACGCCTACGAACGGTTGCTCATGGAAGTACTGCGCGGCAATCCCGCGCTGTTCATGCGCCGCGACGAAATCGAAACCGCCTGGCGCTGGATCGATCGCATTATCGACAGCTGGCACACGCGCGGCGTGCGTACCCATGAATACATGGCCGGTAGCTGGGGGCCGACGGATTCCTTCGTGCTGCTCGATCGCGACGACCGCCGCTGGGCGCAACCGGAATAGTCATGCCGAGTTTCCATGAATTTGCCGACCGCGGCGCCTGTGCCCAGGCGCTTGCCGATGCGCTGGCGGCCCAGCTGCGCGAGGGTATTGCCAATAACGGCCGGGCCACGCTGGTGCTCAGCGGCGGCTCGTCGCCGATCGATCTGTTCGAACGGCTCGCGCTCATCGAACTGGACTGGTCGCGGGTGACCGTGCTGCCCAGCGACGAACGCTGGGTCGCGCCCGATCAGTCGGAAAGCAACGAGGCCGCGCTGCGCGAACATCTGCTTTATGGCCCCGGCAACGCCGCCCGGCTGTTTGGCCTGTATCGCGACAAACCGACACCGGATGCGGCCCAGTCCGCGCTCAACGCCGAGCTGGCCCGGCTGCCACGCCCCTTCGACGCCGTCGTGCTCGGCATGGGCGAGGATGGCCATACCGCGTCGCTGTTTCCCGATGCGTCGAATATCGAAGCCTGTATGACCAGCAATGCCGAATGCGTCGTGCCGGCACGCGAGGACGACGGCCCCGCGCGGATCAGCCTGAGCCTGAATCGGCTGCTTGCCACGCGTTCGTTGTATCTGCTGTTCTTCGGCGATGCCAAGCGCCGGGTGTACGACATGGCCTGTCAGGCGGGTCCGGCGGTCGAATACCCTGTACGGGGCGTAATTCATCAGGATCATGTACCCGTCGAGGTGTACTGGTCCTAAACGCGGGCATACGGTCCGCTGGAGCGACGAGCCATGAGTCTGCACCCGGTTATCGAAGACGTAACCCAGCGCGTGATCGCGCGCAGCCGCGATACCCGCGCGGCCTATCTGGCCAAGATCGACCACGCCCAGAGCGTGGGCCCGCACCGCGGCAAGCTCTCCTGCGGCAATCTCGCCCACGGCTTCGCGGTCGAGGACAAGCCGGGCAAGGACGCACTGGCCGGTCAGAAGCGCCCGAATGTGGGCATCGTCTCGGCCTACAATGAAATGCTTTCGGCGCACCAGCCGCTGGGCGATTTTCCGCCGATCATTAAACAGGCGGCGTGGGATGCCGGCGGCGTGGCCCAGTTCGCCGGCGGCGTGCCGGCGATGTGCGACGGCGTGACCCAGGGCCAGCCCGGCATGGAACTGTCGCTGTTCTCGCGCGACACCATCGCCATGGCCACGGCCGTGGCACTGACGCATAACATGTTCGACGGCGCCCTGTGTCTGGGCGTATGCGACAAGATCGTGCCGGGGCTGATGATCGGCGCGTTGTCGTTCGGCCATCTGCCGGTGATCTTCGTACCCGGCGGGCCGATGACCTCCGGCTTGTCGAACAAGATCAAATCCGAAGTGCGCCAGCGTTTTGCCGCCGGCGAGATCGGCCGCGATGAACTGCTCAAGGCCGAGTCGATGTCCTATCACTCGCCGGGCACCTGTACGTTCTACGGCACCGCCAATTCCAATCAGCTGCTCATGGAATTCATGGGGCTGCATTTGCCCGGGTCGTCGTTCGTAAATCCGAACACGCCGCTGCGCGATGCGCTCACACGTGCCGCCGCGAAGCGCGTGGTCGCGATTACCGAACTATCCGACGACTACCGCCCGATCGGGCGCATCGTAGATGAAAAGGCCGTGATCAACGGCATCGTCGGCCTGCTGGCCTCGGGCGGTTCCACCAATCACACAATGCATATCGTGGCCATGGCACGGGCAGCCGGTGTGAAGATCGACTGGACCGATTTCGCCGAGATTTCGGCGGTCGTGCCGCTCATGGCGCGGGTCTATCCCAACGGCGTGGCCGATGTGAACCACTTCGCTGCGGCTGGCGGTATTCAATTCATGATCCGAGAGTTGCTCGCCGCCGGTTTGCTGCACGAAGACGTCTCCACCGTGGTCGGCGACGGGCTGCATCGCTATACGCAGGAGCCGTTTCTCGACAGCGACGAACTGGTCTGGCGCGAGGGCGCCGACGAAAGCCACGATACCGACGTGCTACGCGGCGTGGCCGAGCCGTTCGCGGCCACCGGCGGGTTGCGTGTACTCACAGGCAATCTCGGACGCGGCATCATCAAGATATCGGCGGTCGAGAAACAGCACCGTACGATTCATGCGCCGGCTAAAGTCTTTCCCAGTCAGGAGCACGTGCTTGCGGCCTATCAGGCCGGCGAGCTCGAACGCGACACCGCCATCGTCGTTATCAATCAGGGCCCGCGTGGCAATGGCATGCCCGAGCTGCACAAGCTCACGCCGTCGCTTGGCGTATTGCAGGACAAGGGCTTTCAGGTCGCGCTGATTACCGACGGGCGCATGTCCGGCGCCTCCGGCAAGATTCCCGCCGCCATCCAGATCACGCCCGAAGCGCGGCTGGGCGGTTTGATCGGCCGTATTCGCGATGGCGACGTGATCGCGCTGGATGCCGAAGCCGGCACGCTGCGTGTCGAAGTCGACGACGCCGAACTCGAGGCCCGCGAACCCAAGACGTTCGACGACCAGCCCGAAAGCGAATTCGGCTTCGGCCGCGAACTGTTCGCGGTATTTCGGCGCAACGTGGGCTCGGCCGAAGAGGGCGCCTGTGCGCTGCTCGATGCCCAGCCGGCCGACACCGAAACGCGTACCACGGTCACCGAACAGGAGCCGGCGGAATGAAATACGCTCAGACCCGTCAGGTCATGGCGATCGCGCCGGTGATCCCGGTGGTGGTCGTGCCCGATGCCCGCTCAGGTGTCGAAATCGCCCGTGCGCTGGTGGCCGGCGGTATTGGCGTGATTGAAGTGACCCTGCGCACCGAAGCCGGGCTGGCTGCGATCGACGCGATTGCGAATGAAGTGGACGATATCTGCGTAGGCGCCGGCACGGTCTGGAGCGCCGAACAGGCCGAGCGGGCGATTGATGCCGGGGCCGAATTCATGGTCTCGCCCGGTATTGCGGACGAAGTGAATGCGGTAGCGCAGACGCGCGATATTGCCTATCTGCCGGGCGCGCAGACGGTGAGCGAAATCGCCCATCTCAAACGGCGGGGCGTGACGGCAACGAAACTCTTCCCGGCGTCTGTCGTCGGCGGGCCGGCCGCGATCAAGGCCTTTGCCAGCGTGTTTCCCGATCTGGTCTTCTGCCCGACCGGCGGCATCAAGGAAGACACCGCGGCGGACTATCTGGCGTTGGATTGTGTGCCTTGCGTGGGCGGCAGCTGGCTCGTGCCGGCCGCCGCCATCGCGGCCAGTGATTGGGCGAGCGTTCAGGCTGCGGCCGAGCGGGGCTCCGCCTTGTCTGGTGCTTGATTGCTGAAAGCTACGCGGTTCAAACCGTTCGTCTTCTGAATGAACTGTGCGGGTGAATTTGCGCTTGGGGTTTCGCACTGCTGTGCGAGGTACTTCTCTTTGCTTGTCCAAAGAGAAGTACCCAAGAGAAAAGACACCCTGTCTTGCGTCGGCGCTACGCGCCGATGCCCTGCGCGGCTCCGGCCGAACGCGGGCCGGCCGGAAACTCGCTTCGCTCAAACATCCGGCCGTCTTTATCCGCGTTCGGCCTCCGCTGCTCGGCGCTACGCCCAAGGGGCCCGAATACAGGCAAGCGTAGCTGGCGCTCGCTCAAGGTCACGGCTTTTGTAGGTGGATGAGATGGATCCGCTCCTCCTAATCGGCGTCAATGCGCCAGACTGATGATTCGGACAACAGTCGAAAAGGAGCGGATCCATGCAACAGATTACGGAACTGGGTATCGACATCGCAAAGAACGTCTTCGAGCTGTGCGGTCTCAACGCCGCCCATGAGGTCGTCTACCGCAAACGGGTGCGCCGCCGTCAGTTTCTGGCCACGGTGCTTAATCTCGACGCCAGGCGCATCTATATCGAAGCCTGTGGCAGCAGCCACCACTGGGCGCGCCAGCTGCAGCG
>NZ_APNG01000017.1:0-94400 GCF_040361255.1 Salinisphaera sp. T5B8
CCTTTCCGGCTCAGGCCAATTTACAGAAGGAATGGTGCACTCCCTTTGCTCGACGTCCTGGGGGCCAAGAAGCTGCTGAATCACGGTTTCATCATGGCCGGCTTCTCCCATTAGATGCGCCCCTAAACTACGAATTTCGTGGAACCTCTGCGGGTTCGTAACACTATCTTAAAACCCGCTAGCGGGCCGCACTTTTGCGAACTCGCTAATAAGCTGATCGTTGAGCACCTGCGATGGGGGGGGGCGGCAGCCTGCGATTGGGGTTATTACGCGATCTCGCCATTTTTCCCGTCATGTGTACAGCCTTCCATCATCGCCAGATAAGAGGCGTGCGACAAGTCCATGCCGTCGACCTTGAACAAGTATAGATCGACGACCGGGGTGCGCCGATCTCCCGGCAGCGAATGTCGCCATGTTCTTGTTCTATGCCGCTACGAACCGCTTGACCGCGCGGAGAGCGCGTTGCGAGCCTGGGGATGGTCGCCGATACGCCGGAACATGCGAGGCAAGTGCCAGGCCGACAAGGAACTGGCGCGGAAGGCGATGCAGTTCACCGTGGCTGCATTACGCAACGCGAGCACGATAGAGCTCCGGAATATAGAGCGCAGGAAGTATTTTCGGATCGTAGCCGAGGTTGAGATCGACGGGCGCGACTTGGACCGGCAGCTTATCGGCGTAGGCCTAGCTCGTTCTTACGATGGCGGCGCTAGGGCTGGTTGGTGTGTTCACTGAACTACTGTGACCGATAAGCCGCCGGTACTCGGTATAGCCTTCACAAGTTGAAGTCATCGTAAAACAATTACGAATTTTCACTCCGGTTTTGCGCAAACTGACGGGCGGGAACCGCCACTTTAGGCAGGTTCATTCTAGTGCATTGGCTCATCAAATATTCGCGCCAATACGGCCATACGTGGTAGCTAGCATTATTCAGTGAGAAAGTCCGCATGGCCTCTTCATCTAGCTCGCCCTTCATTTCATATTCAGCAACGAAAGATGCCTCGACGCACGCGTATATCTCATCCAAATCTGAATTATCGGATGGTGATGTTTCTTCGTCAGCGTCCGGCTTCTCAGACTTCTGATCTTTGACCTCGTTCAGGCGCATCCCCAGATCGATCATTACGCGGAAAAGCAATCTTTCGTCGCCCTCATCGGAAACTAGTGTCGCTACCTGGGATTGGGTAACGACATGTTTCCAAGATATCTCGAGTTGCGCGGTATCACTGTATTGCGGCTCGAACCCGTCCGCCAACCAAGCCTCAGTACGTGCGATGTAGACATCGTTGAAACTGAGAGCGTCAATCGCTCGTTGCAATGGAGAATCTGACACCATTAGCAAGCCACGCGATTAGATTCCAAATCCTCATAATTATTTCGAGTAACAACTCGAATATGACTCGGTCTTTTCTTATCCTCAGTTTGCGGCAAAGTATGTACTTGTTTTTGCCAACCGCCGGAAAAATCATGAAGCGCGACAGCGCGAGTGGTCATTCCGCTCCAGAACGTTAAAATATTAACAATCTGTTGGTTTAGGCTCACCCCTTCCGACTCCGCTTCAATATAAATCATACGGTGAAGTTTTTTAGGGAGGCGCAAAGTCACTCGCCCACTAAAGCTCTGGCGCGACGCGTCTGGCTCGGGCATACGCCTACCATGTTCGGAAAGAGCTTCATAAGTGGTGTTTATGGTGTCCAATGCGAGCTCATAAGCTTCGTCATAGGAGTCGCCGTACTCCGCCACATCGGGTAGCTCACGAACAGTCGCTTCGAAGCAGATTTCGCCGTCGAACTCGCCTTTGCGTACATTGATTGTATATAGAGCGGCATCAAACATTTCGATCCCTCTGTCACTCGTTGTTAGATTCGCGTTCGTTTAGATAGCGACGCAGATCATCCTCATGCGTTTCTAGCGTGCGCACGACGTTCGTTATATAAGACGGTTTTATTTCGGGATTTTTTCCATGCCCGCAGTTGAAAGGCAATGAATAAAACTCAGGTAGGTGAGGATGTGTGCATACCTTATGGCCGCCGCGTTTTCCGTCGCGCACGTTGAATCCAAGAGATTCAAGCAATTGAACCAAGTCTTGACACCGAAAATTTTTTTTCGAGGCCATGAGCCGCTCGCGCGTCTCATCTAAGTCCATGCGCTCCTCCTCGTGACACCACATATAGTGTCACGCTTTGACGTTTCAAGGCAAGCTTTCAGTAAGCGCTGGACCCGCATCTAGGCTCGCCATATTTATCGGCAGAATCGGACGCAAATTTTAGATGCGTTAAATCCCTCCGATACTCTATCAAGGAAAAACTTACGTGTATTTTGTTTGAGCGTTGCCATGGGTGGAAGATACGGAACACACAGTGCCGCTGCTCGCATCGTGAACGGCGAGGTATCGGTTCGCTTATCGGATGACGTCAGCTACAACCGACCGCTTGGCAAATTCCAGCTTATCGGCATTGTCGATCCCGAAAGCGGGGCGGTTAAGCTCGGGCGCGTATGGTGCGGGTTTATCCCTGGTTGGGCGACCGATACGAAGCTGTCACCGATCAACTCACCAGCGGAAGCCGCGGCGGACAAGAAGTTGTTCGCCAAAGCGTTCGCCCACCAGCGCTGCCTGATCGCCGCCGACTACTGGATCCAATGGAAATGCGACGGTGAGCAGAAACAGCCGTACGCGATTCGGCCTGCCGACGCTCTGCCGTTCTTCTTCGCTGGCATCTGGTCGAAAGCATCTCGATTGCCTGATGACCATCCCGCAGCCGGCGAGGTCACGTTCGCAATCCTCACGGGTGAGCCGAACGACGACATCGCTTACATCCATAACCGGCAGCCGCAGGCGTTGACCAACGCCGGCGCGCGCTCGTGGATCGATCCAGATATGGATGCTGGCCAAGCGCAAGAGATCCTGCGAGACGAACGGCATTCGAGGTACGAATCGTGGCCGATTGGGCCAGGCGTCGGTAGCCCGAAGAACGATGATCCCGCGATCCTCGACAGGGTAGAGCTCGGCTGAGAGACTACCGAAACCGCGTTCTAACTCTTTGACTAAAGGACTCAGAAATGTCCGAATTGTCCGGCCGTATTATCGAACGATATGCATGCATATCAGTGGCATAGCTCGGACATGGGGCCTAGATGGGGTGCAGAAGGTCGCAGGTTCAAATCCTGCTACCCCGACCAATCTTTCTCTCCGCGCATGTCGCAGCATTCGTTGCTTTCCGTTAACGATAGTGCGAAATTCCCAGCGCAGGTGAAAGGCGTAAATCACGCGCCGAGTCGCCATTTCCCATCTCTCCATTGCACGCGTGGTCTATCGTGACCTCCGGTGTGGTCGGTCGCTTCGCGCCGTCGCCCAGCGGCGCATTGCATATGGGATCGCTGGTAGCCGCGCTCGGCAGTTTTTTGCAGGCGCGGGCCCAAGGCGGCGCATGGTTGTTGCGTATCGACGACCTGGACACGCCGCGGGTTCAGCCGTGGGCGATCACGCGTATTATCGACGCGCTCGAATTCTTCGGTTTGCGCTGGGACGGGCCGATCGTCTATCAGGATGAGCGGCGTACGGCCTATGCCCGGGCGATTGACCATCTCAAACACAGCGGCCGGGCGTTCGACTGCGGCTGTACGCGCCGCGAGGCCCGCTCGGGCACCGTGGGTATCGAAGGCCCGATCTACCCCGGAACCTGTCGCAACGGTTTGCCGGCCGGACGCTCGCCGCGATCGGTTCGCCTGCGCGTCGACGCTTGCCCGATTGAGGTTTGCGATGCGGTGCAGGGCGTGTATACACAACAGCTGGACCGGGACATCGGCGATTTCGTGATCCGACGTGCCGACGGGATTGTGGCTTATCAGTTGGCGACCGTAGTGGACGACGCCTACCAAGGGGTGACCGAGGTCGTGCGCGGGGCCGATCTGTTGTCGTCGACGCCGCGCCAGATCGCATTGCAGCAGGCGCTCGGGCTCGATACGCCGCGGTACGCCCATTTACCCGTCATTACCGACGCAAACGGCGATAAGCTCGGCAAGAGCACGGGCGCGATCGCCTTGCAGCCGACGAAACCGGCGGCTCAGTTGTGCGCGTGTTTGCAATGGCTGGGGCAAGCGCCGCCGAATACGCTTTACGACGCCGATATAGCCCGGGTACTACATTGGGCCTGCGATAACTGGGCATTGGCCCAGGTGCCGCGCGTGGCTGAAATAACGCGCCGCTGATCTACCAGCGATCACGATCCCAGCGCTCGGGGTTGGCCCAGTAGCGGGAATTCAGCCAGTCGGGCGTGGTTTTGTAATCGTGAATATCGTAGCGATAGATCGCGATCGGCGTGTCAAGACCACGACTGTCCGCGCTTCGCCTGAAACCCAGGCCGATAAAACGGGCGATCGTCCAGTCGGCGGACTGGGCGTCGCGGGTATCGACACAGGCGATAACGGTGTCGGCGAGTTGGTCGCGCAGCCGGCTCAACAGCTGTTGCGCGCGATCGGTGGCAAGCGTTGAGAACGCGGGCGCGAACACGATGGCAGCGTCATAGCGGGATGGAGCGGTTGGGCTCGGCGTCGACAGGGCGTCGGCGGCGCTGAGTCGTTCGGCGGTTACGGTGCCAGCTTCGGTCGCAGCGTCGGCGAGCTGGCTATGAGCAGAATCGCTGGCCTCGATCAACAGTAGGCGTTCGGGCTTGCGCTCGCGCACGCGTTGCGCGATATACGCGAATGCTATGTCGTCGGGCGTTTCCATCGCTGTTTGCACCGCCTTGCATGCGTGTCGTCGGCGTAGGTCCGACGATTGCACGGATATCGAACAAAAAAAAGCCCGGCCTCCGAAGAGGCCGGGCCCGACTTCTACCAGTCGGTCTAACCGATTGTTACTGTTCGGTAACGTTCAGTTCGACGCGACGGTTCTGAGCGCGGCCAGCGGCCGTCTCGTTGGTCGCCACCGGGTTGGACTCGCCATGACCCTCGGTGCCGGTGATACGGCTCGAGCTGATGCCGTGGTCGATCAGGTACTGACGCACCGAGTCGACACGACGCTGGGACAGACCCATGTTGTACTGCTCGGTACCGATGCTATCGGTGTAGCCGTCGATACGGAACTGCACTTCCTGGCTGGCCTGCAGCGCGTCAACGACGTTGTCGAGACGGTTCTCGGCCTGCATCGTCAGCTTGGACGAATCGAACTCGAAGGTCACGCCCTTGAGTACGATCGGGGCCTGCTTCTCGATCGGGCAGCCACGGGCATCGACTTCGGTGCCACGCGGGGTGCCGGGGCACTGGTCGTTGGCATCGATGACGCCGTCGCCATCGCTATCCATCGGCTGGGCCGGAGCGGGGGCCGGAGCCGGCTCGGCGGCAGTCGGGGGCGCACCCAGCGGGATCTGCAGACCCAGCGACAGGATGTGGTCGTCGAAGCGCTGATCTTCGTAACCGGCACCATAGATGTCCGCGGAATCCACGGTGGTGTAGCGGTAACGATACTCAGCACGCACGGCCAGACCGTAGTCGTTGAGCTGGTACATATAACCCAGACCGGCATCCAGGAAGTCGGCGTCGGCATCGTCGCCAACGTCTACACCGTTGACTTCGCTGTAACCCGGATCCATCTTGCCCCAGGACGCACCCAGGATGCCGTAGACCGGCAGGGTGTCACGGGCCGGGAAGAACAGCGCGTCCAGACCAAAGCCGTACAGGTCGGCGTCGTTGGCGTCAGCGCCGTTAAGCGACTGGTCGGGGTTGAAGTAGAAACCGAACAGTTCCAGGTTCAACCAGCTGTTGATCGGCTTGCCGATCGCCAGCGTCGCGCCGATGCTGTCGTCGTTATCGGTGTTCAGGTTACCGAGCGGTGCCGGGCCGCCGACGGCATCGTTATCGAAGAAGCCGTAGCTGACCATCGGCGCCACGTAGAAGCGCTTGTCCTGCGGGGCGTCCATCTGGGCCATGGCGCTCGTCGCGAAGGCGAGCCCCAGCGCGCCAGCAACACCTGCGGTAAGCGGTTGCTTGAATTTCATAGTTCAAAACTCCCTTGAACGGGTTTAGGTTTGTTGTGCGGTCCCATTCACCGAACTGGCGAACAAGCGTTCCCAAACCGGTGACGTGCAAACGGATTATGGGGGTTATCGCTGGAATTAGCAATTAATTCTCACGCTTGTACTGGCTGTGCGAAGCTGCAATGATCCGCGCCCCAAAAGCACCCTCGACCTTTAGGAATGTCAATGGATACCAACGCTGTGAATAGCCGTATGCAGGAACTGCGCGCGCGTCTGGGCGACCTCAGGGGGTATCTTTGACTACGCTGAGAAAAAAGACCGGCTAGACGAGATCGACGCGGAGCTCGCGCAGGGCGATATCTGGGCGAACGATCCCGACAAAGCGCAGGCGTTCGGCCAGGAAAAAGCGCGCCTGGAAGAGGTCGTGCGGCCGATGGAAAAGTCGTTGGCCATTCTCGATGACAGCGCGGAGCTGGTGGAGCTGGCCGCGGCCGAAGACGATGAGTCGGTAATCGAGGATATCGTTGCCGAGCTGGACACGGTGGAGGCGCATCTCAAGAGCCTCGAATTTCAGCGCATGTTCTCCGGCGAAGCGGATGCCAGTAATGCCTTCGTCGATATTCAGTCCGGCTCGGGTGGCACCGAGGCCCAGGACTGGGCCGAGATGCTGCTGCGCATGTATCTGCGCTGGTGCGAGCGACGCGGCTTTGCCACCGAGGTCACCGAACTTTCGCCGGGCGAGGTCGCCGGTATTAAAAGCGCGACCGTTGCGGTGACCGGCAGCTATGCCTATGGCTGGCTGCGTACCGAAACCGGCGTACACCGTCTGGTGCGCAAGTCGCCCTTCGACTCGGGCGCGCGCCGGCATACCTCTTTTGCGGCAGTGTTCGTTTCGCCCGAGATCGACGACGAGATTTCGATCGATATCGATCCGTCGGATTTGCGCGTGGACGTATATAGGGCCAGTGGCGCGGGCGGACAGCATGTCAACCGGACCGAATCGGCGGTGCGTATCACGCATAACCCGACCGGTATCGTCGTGCAGTGCCAGAACGACCGCTCGCAGCACAAGAATCGCGCCACCGCAATGAAGCAGCTGCAATCCAAGCTCTACGAACGCGAACTGGCCGCGCGCCGGGCCGAGGCCGAAGCGACCGAGGCCGACAAGTCCGATATCGGCTGGGGCAGCCAGATTCGTTCGTACGTGCTTGATCAATCGCGTATCAAGGATCTGCGCACCGGCGTGGAAGTGGGCAATACCCAGGCGGTGCTTGACGGCGATCTGGATACATTCGTCGAGGAAAGCCTCAAGCAGGGGCTGTAAGCGCCGCGCCAGGCATTGTGTAAGTCACTCTTAAGTTATATGGACGCAAAGACATGACGGATACCGGTTCGAGCGAAACCGAAACCCACCGGCTGGTCGCGCAGCGCAAGGAAAAGCTTCAGGCCTGGCGCGATCAGGGCACGGCCTTTCCCAACGACTTCCGTCCCGACGCGCTGGCCGGTGAGCTGCAGCGTGATCACGCCGACGACGACGCGGCGACGCTGGATGAACAGGCCCGCGAGGTCGCGGTGGCCGGCCGCCTGCTAGCCAAACGGGTCATGGGCAAGCTCAGTTTTGCCACGCTTCAGGACCGCTCGGGGCGTATTCAGGTGTTCGTTCAGCGCGACCTGCTGGGCGAGGACGCCTACAAGGCGTTCAAGCAGCTCGATATCGGAGATATCGTTGGCGTGCGTGGCGCGTTATCGCGTACCAACAAGGGCGAACTTTCGGTGCGCGCCACGCAATTGCGCCTGCTGACCAAGTCGCTGCGTCCGCTACCGGAAAAATGGCACGGCCTGTCGGATACGGAAGCGCGTTACCGGCAGCGCTATGTCGATCTGATCATGCATCCCGACTCGCGTGCCGTGTTCATGGCACGCAGTGCGATCGTGCGTGGCGTACGAGACTTCTTCGAGTCACGCGATTTCCTCGAAGTGGAAACGCCCATGCTGCAGGCGATTCCCGGCGGCGCGGCGGCACGTCCGTTCATTACTCATTACAACGCGCTCGATCACGATTTCTATCTGCGCGTGGCGCCCGAGCTCTATCTCAAGCGGCTCGTGGTCGGCGGTCTGGAGAAGGTGTTCGAGCTCAACCGCAATTTCCGTAACGAGGGGGTGTCTACCCGACACAACCCCGAGTTCACCATGCTCGAGTTCTATCAGGCCTATGCCGACTACCATGACCTGATGGACCTGATCGAGGCGTTGCTGCGCGAGCTCAGCGCCCGCGTGGCTGAACGGCATGCCGCCGCCTGCAACGACGAGGCGGTTCGTTTCGACGGCGCGTTCGAGCGACTGTCCATGCGCGATGCCGTGCTCAAGTATAACGACAATATAAGCGCGCAAGATGTTGATAACGTTGATTCGCTATCGACAATCGCGACTGGTTTAGGGGTGAAGGGTGAAGCCGGCTGGGGGCATGGCACGTGGCTCACGGAGCTGTTCGAACACACGGTCGAACACCAGTTACATGAGCCGACGTTTATCGTCGATTATCCGGCCGAGGTTTCGCCGCTGGCCCGGCGGCGTGATGACAATCCCGATGTGACCGAGCGCTTCGAGCTGTTCGTGGCCGGGCGCGAGATCGCCAACGGCTTTTCCGAGCTCAACGACGCCGAGGATCAGGCCGAGCGCTTCGCCGCCCAGGCCGATGCCAAGGCCGCCGGCGATGATGAAGCGATGTACTACGACGCCGACTACGTCAACGCGCTCGAATATGGCCTGCCGCCGACCGCGGGCGCAGGTATCGGCATCGATCGGCTGGTCATGCTGCTCACCGGCCGCAGCGCGATTCGCGACGTGCTGCTATTCCCCCAGCTGCGTCCGCAGCCGCAATAGGGGCTAGCGCCGCCGCGCCCGCGCGGCGCGGCGGTATGCGCAGCTATTCCGGTGTGGGGTAGGGCAGTTCGCCCGGTTCGAGCGTTGCCTGTGCGGTGGCTAGGCTGGCGTTGGCGGCGCTCGTCTTGAGTACGGCCAGCAATACCCCTTGGCGGCTGTCTGGGCCCGCTGCACCGTAGAGTACGGTGCCTGCCCGGGCGCCGTCGGCGTCCAGCACATCGCTGCCTGGGGCGGGGAGTTCGCCATGCCAGAACAGTCGGAACATGCGTCGCGTGAGCGTGCCGCGATAATGCAGCCGCGCGATGACTTCCTGCCCTGGATAACAGCCCTTGTCGAAATCGATCGCCTCGAGCCAATGCAGGTTGAGCATCTGTGGCACGAACAATCCCTGTGTCGCGGCCACGAGGTTGGGCAGGCCGGCATCGACTTCTTCGCGCAGCCAGCGCGGGTCGTTCGTGGCCATGGCATCAGCCGGGGCGGGATGCGCTGCAGGGGCGATTTCGAGTGCGCGCGCGCCACCGTCAACGGCGGGCGCCAATCCCAGCTGCACGACGTCATTCTGCCAGTGGGCCGCACCCGCAGCGGGCAGGTCAGCAGCATGGCGGGCACTGATGCGCAGCGTGTCGCGACAGTCGCGCAGTTCGACCGCGGCGCGCAGTACGAACATCTGCAAGCGTTTGAGCAACCCGTCGATGAGTTCTTCGGGCACAATCAGCAGATAGCCGTCGTCGGTTTCGCATACGCGTGCGATCATCTGTGCACGGCCCTTGGCATCACACCAGGCAGCCAGCAGATGTCGATCGCGGCCGAGGCGCAGTACATCGTTGGTCAACTGAGCACGCAAAAACTCGGCTGCATCAGCGCCGGTCACGGCGATGGCGCCGAGTGCCGAGAGCTGCAGCGAAGCGGAATCGGTCATGAAGTGCATCCAAGTCGTGTCTGATGCGTATTCTAGCTTCTACGTAAAGCTGCTGTTATATGCAGTTGAAGCCGTCGGTTCAGCCGATGTTCACATTGCCAGAAACCCAACACAGGTTTAGAGTATCGCCATGTCAGACGAACGTTTGTCCGCTTCGGACGAGTCCCAGGCAGGTGCCCCCGCCAACTCCACCGAGCGTGAAACCGCGCCAGAGTCCGCCGATTCCAACCCGCCTGCCAAGCCGAATGCGCTTGATCTGCCGCCCGAATACGGTGGTCGCAAGGGCCCCGAGCCCGTGCGCTACGGCGATTGGGAGAAAAACGGGCGCTGCATCGATTTCTGACCCCTTATTTCCAGTTCGTTCCATTGCCACTCGGGGACCCTCATGAGTCAACAGGCTAACCGCCCGCTATCGCCGCATATCCAGATATACCGCTGGCAGATCGCCATGGCGACATCGATCGCCCATCGCGCCTCCGGCATTCTGCTGTCGCTGGGTAGTGTCTTTCTGGCGATCTGGCTGATTGCGGCGGCCAGCGGGCCCGATGCCTTTGCCAGCGTCAACGGTTTTGCCGGCTCTTGGTTCGGCCAGCTGCTGATGTTCGGTTGGTCGTTCGCGCTGTTCTATCACCTGTGCAACGGCATCCGTCATCTGATTTGGGATGTCGGCATTGGCCTGGATCTGGAGACCGCCCGCGTGACCGGCTATGCGGCCTTCGGCGTGGCGGCAGCGCTGACCCTGTTTGTCTGGATCTGGGCGTTCATCGCCTGATCGACTCGATTTTGTGTTCCGGGAGACTTAAATGAGCAGTATTCGTTCATCGCTCGCGAGCGCGCGCGGGCTGGGCAGTGCCAAGACGGGCGTATCCCATTGGTGGTTCCAGCGCGTGAGCGCGGTCGCACTCGTGCCGCTGACGCTGTGGTTCGTTGCCTGTCTGGCCTCGCAGCTGGGCGCCGATTACTCGAGCGTTACCGACTGGTTGTCGTCGCCGCTGCAGGCGTCGCTGCTGGCGATCTACCTCGCCGCAATCTTTTTCCATTCGCAGCTCGGTCTGCAGACGATTATTGAGGATTACGTGCATCACGATGGCGCGAAGATGGCGCTTCTCATCGGGTTGCAGCTGCTCAATATCCTGCTGGCCGTGGCCGCTATCTTTTCCGTTATCATGATTCTAGTAGGAGCCGCCTGATGAGCGAGAGCTACGACATCATCGACCACCAGCACGACGTGGTGGTGGTGGGTGCCGGTGGTTCCGGCCTGCGCGCGACGCGTGGCCTGGCAGACGCCGGCCTTTCGACTGCTTGTATTACCAAGGTCTTTCCCACCCGTAGCCACACCGTGGCTGCCCAGGGCGGTATCGCCTCCGCGCTTGGCAACATGGGTGAAGACGACTGGCGCTGGCACGCCTACGACACCATCAAGGGTGGTGACTGGCTGGGTGACCAGGACGCCATCGAATACCTCACCAAGGAAGCCATTCCGGCGATCATCGAGCTCGAGCACGACGGCGTGCCGTTCTCGCGTACCGAAGACGGCCGTATCTACCAGCGTCCGTTCGGCGGCATGACCACCCATTTCGGCGAAGGCACCGCACAGCGTACCTGTGCCGCGGCCGACCGTACCGGCCATGCGCTGCTGCATACGCTCTATCAGCAGTCGCTCAAGGCCCGGGCCGAATTCTTCATCGAATACTTCGCCATCGATCTGCTGATGACCGAAGACGGCGAATGTCGTGGTGTGCTGGCCTGGGATCTGCAGGGCGGTCAGCTGCATCGCTTCCGTGCCCACCAGGTCATTCTGGCCACGGGCGGTTATGGCCGCGCCTACTTCTCCTGCACCTCCGCGCATACCTGCACGGGCGACGGCATGGGCATGGCCCTGCGTGCCGGCCTGCCGCTGCAGGATCCGGAGTTCGTACAGTTCCACCCGACCGGTATCTACGGCGCGGGCTGTCTGATCACCGAAGGTGCACGCGGTGAGGGTGGTTACCTGACCAACTCCGAAGGCGAGCGCTTCATGGAGCGCTATGCCCCGAACGCCAAGGATCTGGCCTCGCGCGACGTGGTCAGCCGTGCGGAAACGGTCGAGATCAACGAAGGCCGCGGTGTGGGCGAGAACAAGGACCACACGCTGCTGCATCTCGAGCATCTCGGCCCGGAAGTGCTGCACGAGCGGCTGCCGGGTATTACCGAAACCGCGATGATCTTCTCCGGCGTGGATGCCACCAAGGAGCCGATCCCGGTGCTGCCCACGGTGCACTACAACATGGGCGGCGTGCCCACCAATGCCTTTGGCGAAGTGGTCACGCTCAAGGACGGCGATCCGGATTCGGTCGTGCCGGGCCTGATGGCGGTTGGCGAGGCCGGCTGTGTATCGGTGCACGGTGCCAACCGTCTTGGCTCCAACTCGCTGCTTGATCTGGTCGTGTTCGGCCGTGCGGCCGCACACCGCTGCACCGAAGTCGTGCGCAAGGGCGCGCCGCACCGGGGTGATATCGATGCCTCCGAGAAGAAGGCGCTGGAGCGCTTCGACCGGCTGCGTCATGCCAAGGGCGATACGCCCACGGCCGAGCTGCGCGCCAGCCTGCAGAACTCGATGCAGAAGTACGCCGCGGTGTTTCGCAACACCGAGAGCCTGGAAACCGGCGCCAAGCAGATCAGCGAGGAAGTCGAAGCCTTCGCCAACGTCGGCGTAACCGATCGTTCCATGACCTGGAACAGCGATCTGGTGGAGACCCTGGAGCTGGAGAACCTGCTCGGCTGTGCGATCACCACGATGCACGCCGCCGCCAACCGCAAGGAAAGCCGCGGCGCGCACGCGCACGAGGAATACACCGAGCGCGACGACGAGAACTGGATGAAGCACACGCTCATCTGGCACCACGGCGGCCCGGATACGCAGATCGATTATCGGCCGGTGCACATGAACCCCATGACCGACGATATGGAACACGTGCCGCCGAAGAAGCGCACCTACTAATGCATAACATCGTCGCCGACCCTTCGAGGTCGGCGGCCTGCCACTGAGTAATGGAGGCCTGTCATGGCTGAATTCCGACTGCCGAAGAACTCGCGTGTCGCCAAGGGCAAGAAGTTCGAGGCGCCCAAGGGTGCGAAGAACGTCAAGACGTTCCGTATCTATCGCTGGGAACCCGAATCGGGCGAGAACCCGCGCGTGGACAGTTTCGCCATCGATCTCGACAAGTGCGGGCCGATGGTTCTCGATGCGGTCATCAAGATCAAGAATGAGATAGACCCCACGCTGACGTTCCGTCGCTCCTGTCGTGAAGGCATCTGTGGGTCCTGTGCGTTCAATATCGACGGCAAGAACACGCTCGCCTGTACGACGCGTATCACTGATATCGATGGCGACGTGCGCATCTACCCGCTGCCGCATATGCCGGTAGTGAAGGATCTCGTACCCGATCTGACCCATTTCTATGCCCAGCTCGAATCCATCGAGCCCTGGATCAAGACGGATACGCCGGCGCCGACGCGCGAGCGTCTGCAGACACCGGAAGATCGCGCCAAGCTGGACGGGCTTTACGAGTGCATTCTGTGTGCTTGCTGCTCGACCTCCTGCCCGAGCTATTGGTGGAACCCGGAACGTTATCTCGGTCCGGCCGTTCTGCTGCAGGCCTATCGCTGGATCGTGGATTCGCGCGACGAAGCCACCGGCGATCGTCTCGACGATCTGGAAGACCCGTTCAAGCTGTATCGGTGCCACACGATCATGAACTGCACCAATACCTGCCCGAAGGGCCTGAATCCGGCCAAGGCCATTCAGGAAACCAAGAAGCTGCTGCTTGAGCGCCGCGGCTGAATGATCCGCTGGCCCGCCGTTGTCGGCGGGCCACGCCCCTCGGCCGACGCCAGTCGGCCCCTCCATCACCGAGCGAATCATGAGCGAAAAATCGCGCATACGCTGGCTGTGTCGACGAGGAATGAAGGAGCTCGATGTGCTCCTCGAACGCTTCGTGAGCCAGGAGTACGACGATCTCGACGAGCGCGAGCAGGCCGGCCTGCGTGAACTCGTGGAAATGGAAGATCCCGATCTCTATGCGCTCGTCATGGGGCGCATGCAACCCGAAACCGACGTACAGGCCGACCTTCTGGGCCGTATTCGCCAGTTCCAGCGCCCGCAGGGGACGGCTGGCTAGGGATGTCGAACCCGTTTGCCGATACGTTGCATCTGCGGGTGCGCGCATCGGCGGCGTATCGCGGCTTCAACGCTTCGCTGCATGGCGTTGCGATGATTATCATAGCGATTCTGGCCTTGGGCCGTCCCGTGTTCGTGCTGCTTTTACCCGTTGTCGGCGTATTCGGCTGGTATGTCGATCGCGACGCCCGCCTGGCTCGGCGCGACAGTATTGTGCGTCTGCGCTGGCAGGCAGAGGGCGTATGGCGCTGGCAAACGCGTGATGGCATGTGGCACCGAGGCCAATTGGCCGGCAGTTTTACCGCGGGCAGCTGGCTGGTCGTGCTGCGTCTGCGCGCGGATCATCACCGCCTGCTTACCCGCAGCTGCGTGCTATTTCGCGATGCCTTGCCGGGCCCGACTCACCGCCGGCTGCGCGCACGGTTGACCATCGCACCCACGCCGGGCCTGGCCGATCGTTCGTGAACCGCTCGCTCATCGTTTTTGTCGCTGTGCTGGCCATCGGCACGATACTCATCGTCTCGATCCTGTGGCCGACTGTAGCCAGGGCGCAGTCCATCGAATGGGATGCCTGCCCGCGGCTAGTGGCAACGCTTAGTGCGGCCCAGACCGACTGCGGTTGGCTCGATACCGGTGAGCCCCTGCAGGGCCAGCCCGTACGCCTGCGGTTCGCGATCCTGCGGGCACGCCCCGATCGAAAGGATGCGTATCCGGTTGTTTATGTGCCGGGCGGGCCGGGCGAGAGTGCCGGTGTGGATGCGCCCGCCCTGACGCGGTGGCAGCGCTGGCAGCAACAGGCTGGCTGGCCGCACGATATCGTGCTGTTCGATCCGCGTGGCACGGGCGAGAGCCAGCCGCGCCCGCGCTGTGCGCCCGATACAAGCCTGCCGTGGCGCGCACCGGCTTCGGCGCGGGCCGATAACGCCTTTGCCCGCGAGGCGATCATTACTCGACAGTGTCTGGCGCGGCTGGGCAAATCCGGCATGCAGGCGCTCGGTCCAGCGGCGCAATTGCGCGATATCGCGGCGTTGCTGACGGGGTTGGGTGTGACACGGGCGAGTCTGTGGGGCGTGTCCTACGGAACGCGTATCGCCCGGCTTTTCGCGCGACGTTATCCGGCGCAGGTCGATACGCTGGTGCTCGATTCGATCGTGCCCTTCGATCAGAATGAACTGGCCGCGCTGCCGCTCCAGATCGATAGCGCGATTACCCAGCTCGATCGTACATGCCGGGCGGCCGGGGCCTGTCCGATGGCCAATCCGCGTGCCGCGGTGGGTGCACTGTTGAAGCGGTTCGACGCCCAGCCCGCAGTGGTGGCCTTGGTCGGCTACGACAACCTGCCGCTGTTGTTCGAGATCACCCCGTATCGGCTGTTGCTGATGCTGCTGTTTGCCGCCTACGACAGCGACCAGACGGCGGATACGCGTATTCGTCTGGAACGTGCGTTGCGCGGGCAAACGGCTGCGCTGATGCCGCTGGCCGCACGGGTGGCCGCCCAGGCCAGCAGTCGCGGGCACAGCACGCCGGTGTTCTGGGCTACGCGCTGTGCTCTGTACGTTGACGGCCCCGAGGCCGCCAGGGCGTGGCAAAAAGCGCTTTCCCAGGCGCCGATGATCGCGCCCTATATCGAACAGGCCCCACAGGCTTCGGTGTGCGAAGACTGGCCATTGCCGCGTTATCAGGCTGACCCCCGGGCGCTGCCCGATCGGCCGATACTGGTGGTCGCGGGAACGGACGATGTCCTCACCCCGGCGCGGGCGAGCCAGGCGTTCGCCCGGGCCCGGCCGTCGGCGCGCTGGGCGCCGATTGCGGGCGCCGGGCATGCGCCTACGTTATCGCAGCCGCAAGCGCAGGGCGTGGTGGCCGAGTTTCTGCGCGAGCGCAGTCGCCAGGACTGATACCGCGCGGCGTCGTCTATAGCGGCCGGTAACTCACGCCGGGCCCGACCCCGCGCGGATGCTCGGGCGAGAGCACGGTGTGCATCGCCCGCGGCAGGGTATGCGGGAAATCGCTGATGAAGTGCAGACCCCGGCTTTCGCGCCGATCCAGGGCGCTGCGGATGATCAGCTCGGCGACCTGGGCCAGGTTACGCAACTCCAGCAGGCCGGGGGTGACCCGGAAACTGCCATAGTAATCGTGAATTTCCCGGCGCAGCAGTTCGATCCGGTGCAGGGCGCGTTCCAGGCGCTTAGTGGTACGCACGATGCCGACGTAGTCCCACATGAAACGACGCAGCTCCTGCCAGTTATGCGCGACCACGACTTCCTCGTCGGAATCGGTGACCCGTGATTCGTCCCAGGCGGGCAGGGCGACCGGTTCGCTACGCTCGTCGCGGGTTTCGATATCGGCGGCCGCGGCGCTGGCATAGACGATGCACTCCAGCAACGAATTGCTGGCCATACGATTGGCGCCGTGCAGGCCGGTAAACGCGCATTCGCCGATGGCGTAGACGCCGGGGATATCGGTCCGCCCGGCCAGATCGGTAATCACGCCACCACAGGTGTAGTGGGCGGCCGGCACCACCGGCAGCGGTTCGGCGCTCATATCCAGACCCAGTTCGAGACAACGCGCGTTGATCGCCGGGAAATGTTTTTCGATGAACGGCTTGCCCGCGTGGGTAATATCCAGCCAGACGTGGGGCTGGCCGGTGCGCTTCATCTCTGCGTCGATGGCGCGGGCCACCACGTCGCGCGGCGCAAGTTCGGCGCGTTCGTCGTGACGGGGCATGAAGCGGCTGCCATCCGCCAGACGCAACACCGCGCCTTCGCCGCGCAGCGCTTCGCTGATCAAGAACGAACGCGCCTTGGGGTGATACAGGCAGGTCGGGTGGAACTGCATGAATTCCATGTTCGCCACCCGCGCGCCGGCACGCCAGGCCATGGCAATGCCATCGCCGCTGGCGGCATGCGGATTGCTGCTGTAGAGATAGACCAGATTCGCGCCGCCCGTGGCCAGTACGACCTGGTCGGCAGCGAAGGTGCGCACCGTATCGGCTTCGATATCGAGCACGTAGACGCCGCGACAACGCCCACCGGGCTCGTCGGCATCGGCGGTGACGATCAGCTCCACGGCCATATGCTGTTCGAACACGGTGATGTGCTCGCTGGCACGGGTCAGCCCCTCCAGCGTGGTTTCCACCGCACGGCCCGTGGCATCGTCGGCGTGGATGATACGACGGTGGCTATGCCCGCCTTCGCGGTTGAGATGATAGGCATAGCCGGATTCGGCCTCGTTTGCCTCCGCGCGTGTGAAAGGCACGCCGCGCTCGATGAGCCATTCGATGGCCTCGCGCGAGCGCGACACGGTATGGCGTACCGCGGCTTCGTCGCACAGACCGGCCCCGGCGGCCAGGGTATCGGCGACATGGGCATCCACGCTGTCCTCGGCGTCGAGCACCGCGGAGATGCCGCCTTGCGCATAGAGCGTGCTGCCCTCGGCCAGCGCGCCCTTGGAAATCACCGCGATACGCCGACCGCTGTGAGACAGGCGTAACGCCAGTGTGAGGCCGGCCGCGCCGCTGCCGACCACGACCACATCGAAGCGTTGACTGACCTGAGAATGGCTCGATTGCATGACGAAAGCACATTGCGTCGCTACACTGAGCACCTCGACGCGTGTGCGTCTCATTCGGTTGTGTAGCAAAAAGATGACGGCTGGCAGCATAGCGCAAAATCAGTGCGAACTTATTTGCGAATCCGTGGTCTACGTGGATGACGGCGTCTTGGTACGCAACAACGAAGAGGTTTATTCGCGCAACGATTGCTCTGGCTGTCCAGATGTCCGGCGCTGCAGATAGATGACTGAAGATGTCAGCGACGAGCAACTGGTAGCCCGTGCCCAGTCCGGTGACGATCGTGCTTTCGACTTGCTCATCCGCAAGTATCAGCACAAGGTCGTGAAGCTGGTGGCGCGCTACGTAAGCCCGGCGGATGCGCCGGACGTGGCACAGGAGGCCTTTATCAAGGCCTACCGAGCGCTCAACGGGTTCAAGGGCAATAGCGCGTTCTATACATGGCTCTACCGCATATCCATCAATACGGCGAAGAATTTTCTGGTGGCGCGCTCGCGGCGTCCTGCCAGCCAGGATATCGACGTCGCCGACGCGGAAGCATTCGGGCATACCGACCGGTTTTCGGAGCAGGACACGCCCGAGGCGCTGCTGGAAAGCGAAGAGATCCGCGATGCGGTGATTGGCGCCATCCGCGAATTACCCGAGGATCTTCGCACCGCGATCATGCTCCGCGAACTGGATGGCATGAGCTACGAAGAGATTGCACAATCAATGGATTGCCCGGTGGGCACGGTACGTTCGCGTATCTTTCGTGCCCGTGCGGCAATCGAGCAGAAACTGGTGTCCCTGTCGGACAAGTGAGGTCAGCATGAACGAGCAGTTTTCCGCATTTCTCGACGGCGAGGCCACACGCGACGAAACCGACGCGGTCATCAGCGCATTGCTGCGCGACGAACAACTGCGCGAAAGCTGGGGACGCCAGCACTGGTTGCGCACTACCTTGCGCGCCCACAACGGCGAAATGGCCGTACCCCTGGACTGTGGCTTTTCCGACCGGGTGATGGCGGCGATCGCCGAGGACCGCCCGGAAACGTCGGCCGCACGGCCCATCGCGGTGCCAATGCGCGTAGCCGCGCGCCGGCGCTGGCGCAGCATGGCCGGTCTGGCAGCAGTTGCCTCGGCGGCCGGCATCGTGCTGCTGGTGAGCAATCCCTTGCAGCGCGACGGTTTGCCCGGCGAAAGTATGGCGAATGCCTCGGACGGTTCGGTGCCCACGACCACGACGGTCGCCGCACAGGGCAATACCGC
The DNA here is from genome assembly GCF_040361255.1 of Salinisphaera sp. T5B8. Taxonomy (NCBI): domain Bacteria; kingdom Pseudomonadati; phylum Pseudomonadota; class Gammaproteobacteria; order Salinisphaerales; family Salinisphaeraceae; genus Salinisphaera; species Salinisphaera sp. T5B8. The sequence continues at coordinate 18,753 of NZ_APNG01000017.1, forward strand.
CAACGCAGGCGGTGCCAGTGCCATGGTGGCCTCGAACGAGCTGTCCAGTGACATGCTGCGTCAGGCCGGGCCCAGTCAGGCTGCAGTCCAGCGCGGGCCGGCGGATCACTGGTCGGTGTCCGACCCGGCGCTGGAAGACGAGCTCAACGGCTATCTCGTCGAGCACAATGGTCTGGCCCGCGGCTATGGCATGTCCGGCACCACGCCCGGCTTCGTGCGAGTCGCCACCTATGGGCAGGACACGCCGCAGTGACGAGAGCGCTTTCCGCGTTTCTCCTGCTGTTCGTTGTTACGGCGCTGCCCGGGGTCGCACAGGCCGCCGACGCCAAGTCACCGGCCAGCGCCGACAAGGCTTCTATCAACACGCTGCTTGCGCGCGCGTCGGAAGCCGTACGCCGCGAAACCTACCGCGGCATTCTCGTTTATCTGCGTGAAGGCCAGCTCGATACACTGCGGGTGATTCACCGCACGCAAAACGGGCTGGAACAGGAACGCCTGGTTTCGCTCACCGGCCAGCCGCGCGAAGTGATTCGCAAGGGCGGGGTGGTGACCTCGATTCTGCCCAACAGCAAGGTCGTGCTCATTTCGCGGCGCAAGCATGAAGGGCTGCTGGGCAGCGTTGCCCAGTTTTCGGCCGAGCGTATGCGCGAGCACTACCGCGTGCGCGATCTGGGCCAGCGACGATTGTCCGACCGGGTGGGCCAGCTGGTGAGTATCGAGCCGCTCGATGGCTATCGCTACGGCTATCGTATGCTCATCGACGAACAAACTCGTCTGCCGCTCAAGCTCGATCTGGTCAGCGGTAGCGATGTGCTCGAACAGCTCATGTTCACCCAGATCGAATTCCCGAAAACGATCGCCGACAGCGAATTCGAGCCCGGTTACGATATCCAGGGCTTTCGCGTAATCAAGCACGAGGCCGTTCAGGTCGAAGACAAGCCCGTGCCCGAAGACGCCTGGAAACCCACCGATCTGCCGCCGGGTTTCGAACTGGCGGAAGACGGCGTGCGGCGGGTCACCGAAACCGGTTTCGTGCGCCAGATGCTGTTTACCGACGGCGTGGCCACGGTATCGGCCTTCATCGCGCCGGCAGGCCTGCGCAAGCCGCTGGAAGGGGCCACGACCATGGGCGCGGTGAATGCCTATGGCCATGTCGTCGACGATACCCAGATTACTGTCGTGGGCGAGGTTCCGGCGCTGACGGTCAAGCAGATCGCCGAGAATCTGGTACGTGAAACCCGCTCGGCGAGCGATAACGCCTCGCCCTGACGCGTGCGCTGTTGCTGCGCTAACCTTGCCCGGAAGTCGACGCGCAGGCAGCGCTGGCGCGTCGCGATGTTTCGGCCCACCCGATGCCTGATCGAAAGCGAGTCGCCATGAATGCCAGAAACCGTGCTACGCAGGTACTGCTGCTTGTCCTGTTGAGCCTCGTGCTGCTCGCCGGCTGTGGCGACGACGAGCCCGCGCCGGCGACCGCGCCCCCGGCGCCGGGCGTGCAACTGCCGGATTTCACCGGGCTGGTTAAGCAGGTTTCGCCGGCCGTGGTCAATATCAGTGCGGTGCCACCGGAGGATACCCAGGCCGAGGGCGAAGCCGGCGGCGACAACCCGCTCGAAGGATGGCTACGCCGTTTCTTCGAAGAAGGGCCGCAGGGCCCGGGCGGGCAGGCGCCGATGCCGCCGCCGGGTGGCTCGCCGCATGCCTCGCTGGGTTCCGGCTTCGTGATTTCCCCGGATGGTTATATTCTGACCAACCGCCATGTGGTGGCCAATGCCGGCCAGATCGTGGTGAAGCTCAACGATCGGCGTCAGCTCATCGCCGACGTCGTCGGTCAGGACAGCTATAGCGACCTGGCGGTGCTCAAGGTGGACGCGACCGACCTGCCGACCGTCAAGATCGGCGATCCGGACAAATTGCCGGTCGGTTCCTGGGTGGTCGCGATCGGTTCGCCGTTCGGATTCGAAACCTCGGTGACCGCCGGTATCGTATCCGCCAAGCAGCGCAGTCTGGCCAGCGATCAGTATGTACCGTTCTTGCAGACCGACGTCGCCATCAATCCGGGCAATTCCGGCGGGCCGTTGTTCAATCTCGCCGGCGAAGTCGTGGGCATCAATTCGCAGATCTATAGCCAGACCGGCGGCTATCAGGGAGTGTCGTTCGCGATTCCGATCGATATCGCCATGGATGTGGCCAAGCAACTACGCGATACCGGGAGCGTCACTCGCGGCTGGTTGGGCGTACAGATCCAGGATGTGGATCGCGAACTGGCGGAATCCTTCAAGCTCAAACGCCCGGAAGGCGCGCTGGTTGCACGTGTCATGCCCGACAGTCCGGCCGAAGCCGCTGGCCTCGAGGCGGGTGATGTCATCCTTTCGTTCAACGATCAGCCGGTCGATTCGGCCGCGTCATTGCCGCCGCTGGTGGGCACGGTCGCGCCGGGCAAGAGCGCGAGCGTGACCGTGCTGCGCGACGGCGAGCGCGAAAATATCGATGTCACGATCGAGAAGTTGCCCAAGGATCTGGCCGCGGCCACACAAGCGCCAGAGGCCGAAAAACCGGCCGAGCAGCCGTATGGCCTGACGCTGGAATCGCTGGATACGGCGGCCCGGCGCGAGCTGGGGCTCGAACAGGGCGGTGTGCGCGTTACCGAGGTCGCCGATGGTCCGGGCGCGCGTGCAGGTATCGAGCCCGGCGATATCGTGCTCGCGGTCGGGTCGCGTCATGTCGAAGACGCAGCCTCGCTGCGCAAGGCGCTCGACAAGGCCGACGGCGCGGTCGCGCTGCTGGTCTGGCGCGATGGCACCCGGCTTTATCTGGCCATGCGGCCGAAAAACGAATGACCCGAGGGCCGGCCGGCTGAAACGCGCGCCGTTGAGCGCGTATACTCTAGTCTGATCGCATCGCCCCGGTTTATGCCGGGGCGATTGTTTTATGTCGCCATCGCGCGCCGCAGCGAAGTCCTGATGCAATCACGCATACGTAACTTTTCCATCATCGCCCATATCGACCACGGCAAATCCACGCTCGCGGATCGTTTCATCCAGGCGTGCCGCGGGCTCACCGAGCGCGAAATGGCCGAGCAGGTGCTTGACTCGATGGATCTCGAGCGCGAGCGCGGGATCACCATCAAGGCCCAGGCGGTCACGCTCGATTATGAAGCGGCCGACGGCGAAACCTACACGCTGAATTTCATCGACACGCCCGGGCATGTCGATTTCTCCTACGAGGTGTCGCGGTCGTTATTCGCCTGCGAAGGCGCGCTGCTGGTGGTCGACGCCTCCCAGGGCGTGGAAGCCCAGAGCGTGGCCAATACCTATACCGCGATCGAGCAGGATCTCGAAGTCCTGCCCGTGCTCAACAAGATCGATCTGCCCGCGGCCGATCCCGACCGCGTGGCCCAGCAGATCGAAGACGTCATCGGTATCGATGCCACCGATCGGCTGCTGTGTTCGGCCAAGTCTGGCGAAGGCATCACCGAGGTGCTGGAAGCGATTATCCGTCGGATTCCGCCGCCGGAAGGCGATCCGGAGGCGCCGCTGCAGGCGCTGATCGTGGATTCGTGGTTCGACAACTATCTGGGCGTGGTATCGCTGGTGCGGATTCGCAATGGCCGGCTGGCCAAGGGCGATCGTATGAAGGTGATGTCCACCGGGCGCGAATATCAGGTCGACGATATCGGCATCTTTACGCCCAAGAAGAAAGCCCTGGATGCGCTCGAAGTCGGCGAAGTCGGCTATGTGATTGCCGGCATCAAGGATATCGACGGTGCGCCGGTGGGCGATACGCTCACCCATGCGCATGCCCCCTGTGCCGAGCGCGTGCCCGGTTTCAAGCAGGTGCAGCCGCGGGTGTTCGCGGGCGTTTTTACCGTTAATTCGGACGATTACGAGGATTTTCGCGATGCGCTGTCCAAGCTGCGCCTGAACGATTCCTCGCTCAACTACGAACCGGAGACCTCGGCGGCGCTGGGGTTCGGCTTCCGGATCGGCTTTCTGGGCATGCTGCACATGGAAATCGTGCAGGAGCGCCTGGAGCGCGAGTATGGCCTGGACCTGATCACCACTGCGCCGACGGTGGTCTACGAGGTGCTCACCACCTCGGGCGAGGTGCAGGCGATCAGCAACCCGCAATCGCTGCCGAGCGTAGGCGAGATCGAGGAAATACGCGAGCCGATCATCCATGCCAGCATTCTCATGCCGCAGGAGTATGTCGGCCCGGTGTTGCAGCTGTGCATGGAAAAGCGCGGCGTGCAGAAAGACATGAACTACATGGGCAATTCCGTGGCCATGAACTTCGATCTGCCGCTGTCGGAGGTCGTGCTCGACTTCTTCGACCGGCTGAAATCGGTATCGCGCGGCTTTGCTTCTTTCGAGTACGATTTCGCCCGGTTTCAGGCCGCACAGCTGGTGCGTCTGGATGTATTGATCAACGGTGAAGCGGTGGATGCGCTCGCGCATATCGTGCATCGCGACAAGGCCTACGAGCGCGGCAAGATTCTGGTCGAAAAGCTCAAGAAGATCGTGCCGCGCCAGATGTTCGATGTGGCTATTCAGGCCGCGATCGGCACGCGCATCGTCGCGCGCTCGACGGTCAAGGCCATGCGCAAGAACGTCACCGCCAAATGCTACGGCGGCGACGTATCGCGCAAGCGCAAGCTGCTCGAAAAGCAGAAAGAAGGCAAGAAGCGCATGAAGCAGGTCGGTAGCGTGGAAATTCCGCAGGAAGCGTTTCTTGCCGTGCTGTCGACCGACGATTCGGACTAGTCGACCATGAACAACGTGCATATGGACTTCGAAGCCTGGCTCGCGATCGCCACCATCGCGACGGGCATCATCTGGCTCATCGATCGGCTGGTGCTCGCGCCCAAGCGCAACGAGCACCAGGAGCCCAATGGCTTCATCGAGTTCGCACGGTCGTTTTTTCCGGTGCTGCTGGCGGTATTGCTGCTGCGCGCGTTCGTATTCGAACCGTTCCGGATTCCCTCCAAGTCCATGGTGCCCACACTGCTGGTGGGCGATTTCGTGCTCGTCAACAAATTCAGCTACGGCCTGCGCGCGCCGGTGTTTCATACCAAGTTTCTCGACCTGGGCGAACCTGAACGCGGGGATGTGGTGGTATTTCGCTATCCGCCCGACCCCACCAAGGACTACATCAAACGCGTGATCGGCATGCCCGGCGATCAGATCACCTATGCCGATGAGCATCTGTTCATCAACGGTGAGCCGGTCGAACTCGAGCAGATGGGCGTCTATGACGGGCCCGACGCCGATGCGCTGTCGACGATGCACGAGTTCATGGAAACCCTGCCTGAAGGCATGAAACATCCGGTCCTGCAGGTGGACGGGCGGCGCGGGCCGGATATCAGTGTCACGGTGCCGCAGAACAAGTATTTCGTGATGGGCGACAATCGCGACAACAGCGCCGATTCACGTGTCTGGGGGTTCGTGCCGGAGCAGAATCTCGTCGGCAAGGCCTTCATGATCTGGATGAGCGTGGATTTCTCGGAATTCGACGTGCGCTTTTCGCGGATCGGTCATATTCTCCACTGAAGGGCCGATAACGGATAAAACCCAGTCGAGCGCGATATGTTGCAAGCCACCGCAAAACCTCGTTCCAATGCCTTGACCGCCGTTAACCGCCAACACGGGCTGACGATGTGGTCGCTGATCTATGTGCTGTTCACCCTCGGTCTGCTGTTGCTGGTCGCGATCAAGAGCGTGCCGGTCTATCTGACCGCCTACGATATTCGCGAAACCATCGAATGGGCCGCCGAGCAGCCCAAGCTCAAGACTGCGCCGGCCGCCGCGATCCAGCAGGCGATCCAGCGGCGCTTCGATGCCGGCTATGTCGACAACCTCACCGGCCGCGACGTGGCGGTGAGTCGCGTGGCCGGCGGTGGGCGCGAGATTTCGGTGGCCTATGAAGTGCGCCGCCCGCTGCTGTTCAATGTGTCCATGGTCTATTCATTCGAGGAAAAAGCGCTGTTGACCGGTAACAATGGGGCCGAGTGATACCAATCGCGAACAGGCGCGCGCCGCGCTCGAGCAACATCTGGACTACGCGTTTCGCGATCGGTCACTGCTCAATCGCGCGCTGACCCATCGCAGCGCCGACACCGACCACAACGAGCGCCTCGAGTTTCTGGGCGATGGCGTGCTCAATTTCACCATCGCAGCCGCGCTGTTCGAACAATGCGCGGACGCCCCGGAAGGCGATCTGTCGCGTCTGCGCGCTTCGCTGGTTAGAGAAAACACATTGGCGGCGATTGCCGGCGAGATCGAACTCGGTGCGGCGATCGTGCTCGGGCCGGGCGAAATGCGCAACGGCAGCCGTCGGCGTGCCTCGATTCTGGCCGACGGCGTGGAAGCCCTGTTGGGCGCAATCTATTGCGAAGCCGGGTTCGCGGCCGTGCAGAAGGTCATCCTGCATCTATATGCAAAACGCCTCGCCAATCTACCCAGTGCGGCGAGTCTCAAGGACGCCAAGACCCGTTTGCAGGAGTGGCTGCAGGCGCGTGCACGCAGCCGCCCCGAATACGAACTGGTGGAGGTCAGCGGCGCCGATCATTGCCAGCATTTCGTTTCGCGTTGCCGACTGACCGATAGCGGCGACAGCGTCGACGGCGAGGGCGGTGGCCGGCGCAAGGCCGAACAGGACGCCGCCCGGCGCATGCTGGCACAACTCGGCGCCGACTCATGACAGCAAAGGACAGGAATTGATGAGCGATACCTCCACGACCCGCAGCGGCATGGTCGCCCTGGTGGGTCGGCCCAACGTCGGCAAATCGACGCTGGTCAATGCGCTGGTGGGCGAGAAGGTGAGCATCGTCACCCCCAAGCCGCAGACCACGCGCCACCGCATTATCGGTGTGCTCACCCAGCCGGGTTTGCAGATCGCGCTGGTGGACACACCCGGGCTGCATACCGGCCAGCGCAGCGCGCTCAACCGCGTGCTCAATGAAACCGCGATGTCGAGCCTGGCCGGTATCGATGTGGTGCTGTTCGTGGTCGAAGCGGGCCAATGGCGCGCCGAAGATGCGGCCGCGCTCGAACGTCTGGCCTCGATTCGCACGCCCGTGGGCCTGGTCATCAACAAGGTCGACCGGGTGGCCGACAAGGCCGAACTGCTGCCGTTCATCGAGCAGATGAACGCACGCCGCGAATTCGCCTTTATCGCGCCCGTATCCGCACAAAAACACAAGAATCTGGATTCCGTGGTCGCCGAGTGCGCACAGCGCATGCCCGAAGGCCCGTTCCTGTTTCCCGAGGATGAATACACCGACCGCAATCTGCGCTTCATCGCCGCGGAAACGGTGCGTGAAAAGCTCACGATGTACATGCAGCAGGAACTGCCGTATTCGGCCGCGGTGGAAATCGAACGCTTCGAGCAGGGCGGCGAGCAGATCGAAATCCATGCCTGTATCTGGGTATCGCGCGAAAACCACAAGGCCATGGTGATCGGCAAGGGCGGGGCCATGCTCAAAAAAATCGGCCGTGCCGCCCGCCTGGACCTGGTCGATCGCCTGCAGCATCGTGTGGATCTGCGCCTGTGGGTCAAGGTGCGCGAAAACTGGATCGACAGCGAAGCCAGCGTACGTGACCTGGGGCACTGACCGCCGCTTTCCGACGGCGGTTATCCGCAAATCAGCGCCAACTTGATTATGCATAAACTCGGTCGGCCGTTCTCAAGCAAGCCGGTGATCCGCAAATAAACGCGAAGACACGCGAATAAGACAAGGGCAATGCGAGTGCGTCATGAGCGAGCCTGGCGGGCCGGATGACTCGCGGTGTATACGCGTGGTCTGCCATCAATCTGAATTCAATTTGCGTTCGTTCGCGAAGAAGCTGTTTGAGTCTCACCCGAAGCGGCGATTACCGCCGCAAGCCCGTTACACGGCGTGGTGTGTTTCGGGTTTGAAAGAAGTTGCGGTCCGCAAATGAACGCCAATGAACGCGAATAAGACAAAGGCAATACGAGGGCGTCATTGGCGAGCCCGGCGGGTAGGGGCGGCGCGGCGGTTACCCGCGGCGTTGCACTCATACGGATTCAATTTGCGTTTATTCGCGTTCATTCGCGGACAAGATTTTTTAGCGTAATCGGCTGATCCGCTCATATATCAGTGAAGTTTTATTTGCGGCTAATGGGCGTCTATTCGCCGATAAAGCAGCGGTATACGACTCGACGGATTGATCTGGCTTATATTGGCTGCGATTCGCCGGCAGCGGTGCGTTCTGTGTTCGATTATGCGTATTGAGTTAACCCCCGCGATCGTGCTGCATCGCCGTGCATGGCGTGACACGAGTTTCATCGTCGAGGCATTCTCGCGTGAGCATGGGCGCATCGGCGTGGTGGCCAAGGGCGCGCGCCGGCCCAAGTCGCGCTGGCGCGGACTGCTGGAACCGCTGGCCGCGTTGCAGTTGTCCTGGTCCGGGCGCGGCGAGCTGTATACGTTGACCGATGTCGAAACCACGCGTCGGCATACGCTGGCCGGCAACGCGTTGATGGCGGGATTCTATGCCAGTGAACTGGTCATGCGCCTGACCGCCCGCGACGATCCGCATGCCGCGATTCACGACAGCCTCGCCGCACTACTGGTCGCGCTCGACGACGGGGCACCGGCGGTGGTGGCCCTGCGTTTTTTCGAGCGCGATCTGCTCGACGAACTGGGTTACGGCGTGCCTTTGGATATCACCAGCGATACCGGCGAGCCGGTCGAGGCCACACTCGAATACGTCTACGCGCCTGAACTGGGTCTGCGGCGGCGTCTCGGGCCTGTAGATGAAGATGAAGTCGCCGTTGCGGGCAGTGCGCTACAGGGACTGGTCAGCGGACGCTTTGGCGGGCGATCCGACGTGCACGCTGCCCGAGTTCTCATGCAACGGGCGATCGCACCGCATCTTGGACCGCAACCCTTGAAATCCGTGCAAACGCTCAAAGCAATGCAGGCATTCAAGGCGTCACAGGTGACGCCGACCAAGCCCGATCATCCGTCTTCCGGAGACCAAAAATGACCGAAACCCGTACCGGCCATGCACCCCTGCGTCTGGGCGTGAACGTGGATCACGTGGCCACACTGCGCCAGGCGCGTGGCACCCACTATCCGGACGTGGCCGAAGCCGCGCGCGCGGCCATGGCAGCCGGGGCCGACAGTATTACCGTGCACCTGCGTGAAGACCGGCGTCATATCCACGATGCCGATGTCGAAGCGCTCACCGCCGCCGGTGACGTGCCGGTGAACCTGGAGATGGCGCTCACTGACGAGATGCTGGCGATCGCCGAGCGGCTCAAGCCGCGCGATGCCTGTCTCGTTCCGGAAAAGCGCGAGGAACTCACCACCGAAGGCGGCCTGGACGTGGCCGGCCAGATCGAGGCGGTACGCAGTGCGCTGCACCGACTCCAGGGCGCCGGAATTCAGGCGTCATTGTTCATCGACCCCGAGCGCCCGCAGATCGCGGCCGCGGCCGAGGCCGGCGCGGGTTTCATTGAACTGCATACCGGCGCCTATGCCGATGCCACCGACGACGGCGAGCGTGATCGCCAGCTCGAACGGATCGTGACGGCCGCCGCGCAGGCGCGACAATTGGGCATTCAGGTCCATGCCGGCCATGGGCTGACCCGCGACAACGTGGGCGCCATTGCGGCAATCGAGGCGATCGAGGAGCTCAATATCGGCCATGCCCTGATTGCCGATGCGGTATTCGTCGGCCTGGCCGAAGCGGTGCGCGAAATGCGTGCGGCCATGGATGCCGGGCGGCGTGCGTTGCGCTAGTTGAGTGGCGCAACGCGATCCCTCTTTTCTCGGTCATTCCCGCGCCGTGGCCGGCGTTGCCAGCGCTTGGCACGGACTCGCATGAAACGGCAACAAGCCCTAAACTTCGCCAATGAATAGAAAGAACAGTTATCCGACGCTCGATCATTTCGTTGGCCAGAGCGCGCTGACCCGGCTGCAACGTCTGCCCGAAAGCTATTCGGCCCATGCCTCGAACACGCTGCTGGCCAAGCTTGAAGGCGACAACCCGGCCGGTTCGGTCAAGGACCGCCCGGCCTACAGCATGATCCGGCGCGCCGCCGAACGCGGCGATATCAAACCCGGCGATACGCTCATCGAAGCCACCTCCGGCAATACCGGCATCGCGCTGGCCATGGTCGCGGCCATGCAGGGCTATCGCATGGTGCTGATCATGCCGGAGAACATGAGCGAGGAGCGGCGTGCCTCGATGCGCGCTTATGGCGCCGAGATCATCTCCGTGTCCGAGGCCGAGGGCATGGAAGGCGCACGCGATCTGGCCGCCGAAATGCAGCGCGACGGCAAGGGGCTGGTGCTCGATCAATTCGCCAACCCGGACAACCCGCGCGCCCACTACGAAACCACCGGCCCCGAGCTGTGGCAGGCCACGAACGGGCAGATCACCCATTTCGTGGCCACCATGGGCACGACCGGCACCATCATGGGTTGCTCGCGCTATCTCAAGGAGCAGAATCCCGATATCCAGATCATTGGCGTGCAGCCGGCGGGCGAATCCAAGATACCGGGCATCCGGCGCTGGCCCGAGGAATATCTGCCCAAGATATTCGAACCCGAACGCGTGGACCGTGTCATCGACGTGGAACAGGCAGACGCCGAAACCGCCATGAAACGTCTGGCTCGTGAAGAAGGCATCTTCGCCGGGCCGTCGTCGGGCGGCAGCGTGTTCGCGGCATTGAGCGTTGCTCGCGAGGTGGAAAACGCCACCATCGCCATGATCATCTGCGATCGCGGCGATCGCTATCTGTCGACCGGCGTCTACGACAAACCGTGAGCGGGGTGTCGTATCGGTTGCTGGGCGCCGCGTCGCGCTGCGTCAGGCATGTAATCCGATGAGTCGTCGCCAACGCCGGCGTAAGCCGGCCGATCGGGGGCTCGTCGATATCGTGGATCTGGCCAGTAACGCCCGCGGCGTCGGTCATGTCGACGGCAAGGCGATATTCGTCGCGGACACCTTGCCAGGTGAGCAGGCGCTCTACCGGCCCACCAAGCAGAAGAAGAAGTACGAGGAAGCCGCGCTCGAAACCCTGTTTTCGGCATCGGATAAACGCGTCACCCCACGTTGTGCCCATTTCGGCCTGTGCGGCGGTTGCGCGCTTCAGCACGCAGGCGAGGACGCCCAGCTCGAATTCAAGCAGGGCCAACTCCTGGCCGCGCTCGAGCGGGTCGGCAAGGTCGAGCCGGATACCGTGCTCGCACCGTTGGTGGATACCCGCTGGGGCTATCGCCGGCGCGCGCGCCTGGGCGTGAAATACGTCGAAAAGAAGGGCGGCACACTGGTGGGTTTTCGCGAGCGCGGTGCGCCGTTCATCGCGCTGCTCAAGCGTTGCGAGGTACTGGTCGCGCCGGTAGGTAATCGCCTGACCGATCTGGCCGCGCTCATCGACGGTCTGTCGATACGCGAACGCCTGCCGCAGATTGAAGTCGCCGCCGGCGATAACGCCATTGCGCTCGTCTTTCGGGTGCTCGATGAGCCGACCGAGGCCGATCGGGCGCGCCTGCGTGAATTCGGTGAGCGCTTCGATTTCTCCATCTATCTGCAGCCAGGCAACGAAGACACCATCGCACCGCTCGACGGCGATGCGCCGGCGCTCTATTACGAGTTGCCGGCCTGGGATGCACGGCTGTATTTCAAGCCCAACGATTTCGTGCAGATTCATGCCGGCATCAATGCCCGCATGATCGACCAGGCGCTGGAACTGCTGGATGTCGATGCGTCGCACGATGTGCTCGAGCTGTTCTCGGGCCTGGGTAATTTCTCCGTGCCGCTGGCGCGCAAGGCCCGGCGCGTGATTACCGTGGAAGGCGAGGCCGGCCTGGTCGAGCGTGCGCGTGACAATGCACGCCGCAACGGCGCGGATAACATCGAAGCGCATGTCGCCAATCTGTTCGAGCCACCGGAAGACGCGGCGTGGCGCCAGGAAAAGGTCGATCGTGTGCTCATCGACCCGCCGCGTTCGGGGGCAGCCGAAATGCTGGAATCGATTGCTGCGACCGGTGCCGAGCGTATCGTCTACTGTTCCTGTCATCCGGCTACGCTCGCGCGGGATGCCGGCGAGCTCGTACATCGGTATGGCTACCGATTGACCCATGCGGGCGTAATGGACATGTTTCCGCATACCGCCCATGTCGAATCGATGGCGGTTTTCGTCAAGCAGGGCACGCACGGGTGACGTAGCGGCCCACGCTGCGTTTTTTCGTGACAGGAACAGCCATGGCCACAGAAATCGAACACAAGTTTCTTGTTCGCAACGACGATTGGCGCGCACAGGCCTACGCCAGCCGGGATTTCCAGCAGGGCTATCTCTGCGGTGACGGGCCGGCATCGGTGCGTGTGCGTATTGAAGGTGAGCAGGCCAATCTCAATATAAAGGCCGCACGCGTGGGTACGACGCGTGCGGAATACGAATACGAGATCCCGCTCGCCGAGGCGCGCGAAATGCTGGCCACCCTGTGTGTGGCGCCGCCGGTGCTCAAGACACGCCATTGGGTGGCCCACGGCGCGCATACCTGGGAAGTGGATGTGTTCGGGGGCGAAAACGCGCCGCTGGTGGTGGCCGAAATTGAGCTGTCCCATGTCGACGAAGACTTCGAGTGCCCGGACTGGGTGGGCGCGGAAGTCACCCACGACAAGCGCTACTACAACCATGCGTTGGCGTTCGCGCCCTATTCGCAATGGGGGGCGTGATGCAAACGCCCACCAACGTGCATATCGATATCGACCTGCATGGGCAAACGCTCACGCTGCTCGACGAACGTGACCACGAAATCAAAAAATACGACGTGTCCACGGCCACTAAGGGCGGTGGTGAGTTCGAAGGCAGCCATCAGACGCCGCGCGGCAAGCATCGTATTCGCGCCAAGATTGGTGCGGGCGCGCCGCCGGGCACCGTCTTCAAGGCGCGCCGGCCGACCGGCGAAATCTATTCGCTGGAACTGGCACAGTCCGCCCCGCGTGAAGACTGGATTCTGTCGCGCATTCTCTGGCTGTGTGGCGAAGAGATCGGGCGCAACCGTCTGGGCGCGATGGACAGCATGCGCCGTTTCATCTATATCCACGGTGCGGCGGATACAGCGGTGATGGGCAAGCCCGGCTCGATGGGCTGTATTCGCATGTCCAACAGCGATGTAATCGATCTGTTCGAGCGTGTCGATGTCGGCACAAAGGTTCTGATACATGAGTGAAACGCTTCAACGGCCGGGTCCGTTGATGGTCGATGTCTCGGGTACCGCGCTCAGCCGCGAGGATGAACAGCTGCTGGCCCATCCCGCCGTGGGCAGTGCGATCATTTTTACCCGTAACTACGAAGATCCGGCCCAGCTCGCCGAGTTGACCGCCGCCATGCGTCGCGCGCGCCCGAACCTGCTCATCGTGGCCGATCAGGAGGGCGGGCGCGTACAGCGCTTTCGCGATCATTTCACCCGCGTGGTGCCGATGCGGGCGATCGGCGCGCTGGCCGCGCGCGACCAGGCAGCGGGCCTGCACGCCGCCCGCGAAATCGGCTGGCTGCTGGCCACGGAGCTGGCGCAGGTCGGCGTGGACATGCCGCTCGCACCGGTGGTCGATCTCGACTATGGCGCCTCGACGGTAATCGGCGATCGCGCCTTCTCAGGCGACGCGGCCACGGTGGGCGCGCTGGCGCAGGCGCTGGGGGAAGGGCTGCGCGATGCCGGCAGTGCCAGTACCGCCAAGCATTTCCCCGGCCACGGTTATGTGGTCGCCGACTCGCATGCCGAGCTGCCGGTGGACGAACGCGACCGGACCGACCTGGCCGAAGACATGGCGCCCTACGGTGCGCTCATCAAGCATGGACTGGATTCGCTGATGATGGCGCATGTGCGTTATCCGGCCGTCGACGACCTGCCCGCCAGCCTGTCGCCCCGCTGGATCAACGAGATTCTGCGCGGCGACTACGGCTTTGACGGCTGTGTGTTCTGCGACGATCTGAGTATGGGCGGTGCTGCGGCGATCGGCGATTTCGCCGAGCGTGCCCGCCGCGCCCAGCAGGCCGGCTGCGATTACCTGCCGATCTGCAACGACCGGGCGGCGGCTCTGGCCTTGCTCGATGTCGTGCGTATCGATGACGATGCGTCGGCTGCGCGCCGCCAGGCCCTGCATACGCGTTGTGGCAGGCTAGAGCAGCCGGCCCGGCCGCTAGCGGAAAACGCGCGCTGGCAGAACGCGGTGGCGCTCAACGCGCAGCTGGCCGACGGATACAACGACGGACGCTGACCTATGCCGGATTGGGGATGGCTACAGACGCTGATTAGCGAGTACCAGCGTCTGCATGAACAATGGGGCGTGGCGCTCGATGTGTTCGGCATCGTAATGATCACGGGCCTGGCCGACCTGCTCACGCGCTGGCTGCTGGGTTGTCTGCGCCGGCGCGTGGAAAAAAGCCCCAATATCTGGGACGACGCGATCTACTACAGCGTCAACGGGCCGGTTCAGGGGCTGATCTGGGTCATCGGTCTGTCGATGGCGATCCGCATCTCACGCCCCGAAGACGGGCTGGCCTGGCTGGAATACGTACCGGAGGTGCGCGGCGTGATTCTGGTCGCGCTGTTTACCTGGTTCGTGTTCCGCATGATCCGCTCGGTCGGCGCCAACGCGCTGGCGCGCGCGGCCGGGCGCGACAACGCAATCGACGCCACCACCGCGGATGCTATCGGCAAGCTGCTGCGTATTGCGACCCTGATCACCGCCGCACTGATGATCATGCAGGTCTTCGGCGTATCGCCCTCGGCATTGCTCGCGTTTTCCGGTATCGGCGGTATCGCCCTGGGTTTTGCCGCCCGCGATGTACTGGCCAATATCTTTGGTGGCTTGACCATCTATCTGAATCGGCCGTTTTCGGTGGGCGACTGGATACGCTCGCCGGATCGGGATATCGAAGGCACGGTCGAGGCGATCGGCTGGCGCGCGACGACCGTGCGGCGTTTCGACATGCGTCCGTTGTATGTCCCCAATGCGGTGTTTTCCAACGTGGCGCTGGAAAACCCGTCGCGCATGAGTCATCGGCGCATCATGGAAACGGTCGCCGTGCGCTACGACGACGCCGCGGCGATACCGGATATCGTCGAAGCGGTGCGCGAGATGCTCGACGAAGACGAGGCCATCGATAGCGATCAGGTGATTCTCACCTATCTCGATAGCCTTGGCGAAAGCGCGCTCAACCTGTTGGTGTATTGCTATACCTACACCACGGACTGGGCCGAATTCCTGGCCATCAAGCAAAGCGTATTGCAGCGTGTGCAGGATGTCGTGCGTGATCATGGTG
Organism: Salinisphaera sp. T5B8; assembly: GCF_040361255.1. Taxonomy (NCBI): domain Bacteria; kingdom Pseudomonadati; phylum Pseudomonadota; class Gammaproteobacteria; order Salinisphaerales; family Salinisphaeraceae; genus Salinisphaera; species Salinisphaera sp. T5B8. The sequence continues at coordinate 34,059 of NZ_APNG01000017.1, forward strand.
CGGCGATTGCCTACCCGACGACCACCATGCACGTGCCCGAGGCCGTACACTTCGCACGCGCCGAGCGCGATGAAGATGACGATCGGGAAGAAGAGATCGACACCGAGAAGGTACAATCCGAGCGCGATCGAGCGATCACGCGTGAAAAGACACGTGGCTATACCTCCACCCAGGGCCCGGATAGCCCGACCGAAGAAGGCGAAGCATGAGCGGTTTTGATTCCGAACGTTACGACGAGGCCTGCGCGGTACGCGCGAATGCCGACTGTTTGATCGATACAGCCGAGCTGGATGCCTGCTACGACCGTATGGCCGAGCAGATCACCGCACAGCTGGCCGACAAGGCGCCGATCATGATGTGCGTGATGTTCGGCGGCATGCATCCGACCGCCGAAATCACCAAGCGGCTGGATTTTGCCTTCGAGCTGGATTACCTGCACGCCACGCGGTATCGCGGCGAAACCAGCGGTGGTGAGTTGGTCTGGAAGGTCAGCCCCGGGCTGCGTCTGGACGGCCGCCATGTGTGCATCATCGACGACATCCTCGATGAAGGGCACACCTTGGAAGCCATCATCAACGCCATCGAAGCCCAGGGCGCGGCCTCGGTGACCACGGCCATGCTGCTACGCAAGAACCACGATCGCTGCACGCCCGGTGTGCATGCCGATATCGTCGGCGCCGAGATCGAAGACCGCTACGTCTTCGGTGCGGGCATGGACTACAAGGGCTATTTCCGCCAGCTGCCGGCCGTTTACGCCGTCGACGGCGACACCCATCCCAAGCACGGCGGCTGAAGTGCGCGGCCGTCGCAAGACGTGCCGCCCGCCTTCCTATTGGATGCGTCGCATATGAGCGAAACCGACACCGCGCCCATCGGCATCATCGGTGGCACCGCGCTAGCCGATCTGGCCGCGCTGGAGGCTGCCGAAACCCACTCCGATATCGACACGCCCTGGGGCACGCCCTCCGGGCCGCTGGTACGCGGCCATCTCGCCGGCCGCTCGGTGTGCTTCGTCATGCGCCACGGCCCAGGCCACAAGCTGGCCCCGCACCGCATCAACTACCGCGCCAACATCCGGGCACTGGCCGATGCCGGCTGCAAGCAGGTGATCGCCATCGCCGCGGTCGGCGGCATCACCGAGGCCATGCGCGCCGGGCGGATCGTCATCCCCGATCAGATCATTGACTACAGCTGGGGTAGGGCGCATAGCTTCTACGACGCCCCCGAAGGCGGGCTGCTCGATCATATCGACTTCACCGAGCCTTACGACGCCGGGTTGTCGAAAGCGCTCGTAAGCACCGCCACCGAACTCGATCTCGACCCGGCCGCGGGCGGCGTACACGGCGTCACGCAGGGGCCGCGCCTGGAAACGGCGGCCGAAATCGACCGCATGGCCCGCGACGGCTGCGACATCGTCGGCATGACCGGCATGCCCGAAGCCGCGCTCGCCCGCGAAGCCGGCCTCGACTATGCCTGCTGCGCGGTCGTGGTCAACAAGGCCGCCGGGCGTAGCGGTGGCACGGCCATCCATGCCGAAATCGAGGCCACGCTCGCCCAGGGTATGGCCGATATCGAGCGGCTGCTGGTCGCGGTGCTGCCGACGCTCGGTTAGCGTCGACCCATTCTTTATTGGAATACGTGTCGCCGCGCCGCGCGTGTGGGCCCGGCTGGTACGCCGTTTAACTCGCGCGGTGGCCGGCCTCCTGGCATGAGCGCTTACGGCGATGGGCCGCGGCTGGTCGTTGTTGGCGAACGGCGCCCGATAGCCGACTCGATCGCTGATGGAACGCGCTAATACAACCCGTCAACGCGAGAAAACAGCCAGCAAACAAGGTCAGGGACGGTTGTGTATCGCCGGCGAGTACGAGCGCTAGCGCGGACACGGCCGGTACGGCATAGGGTAATGTCGGGATCACACGCGGATTGCCGTTTCGTACCACGTGGCCCCAGCCGATGAACCCCAGTCCGTAGGGCCCGGCGCCGAGAACGCCGGCCGCGGCATACGCCGTCCACGCGCGTGGCCAGACAAGACCGGTGCCGAGCATTGCTTGCACCGTCAGCGACAGCACGCCAGCGGCCAGAAAGAACACGGGCAAATCATATTTGAGCTCGCGTTCGTAGACTTGTTGGAACAACGAGTAGGCGACCCAGCTCAAGCCGGCGAGCAGCCCCGCGACATAGCCAACCCAAGCCGATCCCGATGGCGGTTCGACGCCGCCGTTCATGACCACCACGCCGGCGAGGCCAAGTAGCAGGCTGACGAGTGTCAGCAACGACGGCCGGCGCCGGCGATAGGCATCGCTGGTCAAGGCAAACAGCAGCGGCCAGGTATACGTCACCACCACAACCTGCGCGGCGGGCGCGAACTCGAGCGCCGCAAAGTAGAATGCGGCGCCGCCCAGTAGACCGCCCGATACGAAAACCCAGGCGTACCAGGGATGCCGACGCGGTGCACGGCGCAATGCGCCTTGATTAGCCGGCCACAAACCGCTGCAGAGTGCAGCCGCGAGCATCGCAAGCCCGGTCAACTCCAGCGGCGGCAGATCGCTGGCAACCTTGCGTAGCCAGGCGGTGATACCCCACATGAGCACCACCACCAGGCCCAAAGCAAGAAGCCGGGCATCGGAGCCATAGGGTCTCTGGTCGAGTGCCATCGGTCAGTCCCTGTTGGCGTTGTGTGCGAACGCCAGCACAGCGTCGGCTGAAGCTGCATGAATGACGCGCCTGTCCCGCAGCAACGCACACAAGCGAATCCTGAATGCAGCCCGTAGCGTCTCGACACCGAAACGCTCGGGCTGCGCATGGCCGAACGCCGCCAGGGCGATACGGTTTTGCCAGCCCGAATAGCCGCTGCCAAAGGCGGTTACCCGGCTGACGAGCGGTGAAGAATGCGCGGGCGCGCGCGATATGCCGGTCCCGATCGCCCGGATGCGCTCGCCGAACATGCGCACGACGGGTGAGTTGGCAGGGTGTCGAATGCAATTGTTCGGCCGCGACAAAACGTTAATCCTGTGAACTGGGCTGAAAATGGGCAGATACGCCGGGCTCGGGCGACCTCGCTTACGGCGCAAAGATGGACTTGAACGATCTATCTGTGAAACGCTATTTATTGAATGATCAATCAAACAAATTGATAAGCCATGCGCACCCCGGTGCTCGATCTGAACGCCATGCAGAGTTTCGTCGCGATCGTGGACAGCGGCAGTTTTACCGTGGCCGCACAACAGATGAACTACTCGCAATCGGCGATCAGCATGCAGCTGCAGCGCCTGGAAGCCGCGCTGGGCGTAGCGTTGATATCGCGCACGTCGCGTCACCTCGAACCCACGCGTGCCGGGCGCGAAGCGCTGGGCTATGCGCGTGAAATGCTGCGACTCAATTCCGAACTGCGAGGCCGGCTCGCGGGGAACGCAGTGGCGGGCAAGGTGAGACTGGGCCTGCCAGCGGACTTCGCCCTCTACATGCCGGAAACGCTCGCCTCGTTCGCCGAGCGTCATCCGCAGGTCGAAATGGAAGTGCGCTCCGAGCTCAGTGACACGCTGGTCGAGCAGGTCAAGGCAGGCGCTATCGACATGGCGATCGTGACCCGCGAATCCGGCGTGGCGGGCGGTCGACAGCTGCGCCGTGAGCCGCTGGTGTGGGCAGTCGCGCCCGGCTCGGCGGCCCATCTACGCCGGCCACTACCGCTGGCCCTTTGGCCGCAGGGGATCTGTGCTTTCCGTGCCGCCGCGACGGAAGCGCTCGACCGCGTCGGTTTGCCCTGGCGCTCGGCTTACGAAAGCCAGGCCTTCGGCGCGCTGCGCGTGGCCGTGGTCGCCGGCCTGGCCGTCACCGTTGCCATTCCGAGCATGGTCGATTCCGAGCTGGAGATCCTCGACCCCCGCCAGGCGGGACTGCCCGAACTGCCGTCGATCGACATACGGCTGTTTCGCAGCGAAGGGCGCGCCAACCGCGCCGCTTCGTCGCTTGCCGAGCTGATCGTAGACCGCGTTCGAAAGCAGCGTCAGTTCCGCTAGAGCACAGAACGCCACGAGTCAGAACACATCGGTGAGCATGCCCAACGCTGCGATCGCCATGATGACGGCCGCGGTTTTGAAGATCGCCTTCTGGGCGGTCTGGCTACGAAGCAGGTGCTGCGCGCGCGCAGCAGCCACGACGAACGTGCTGCCGACGACTAACAGCACGAATACGGTGGCAGGCACCAGCAATAGCCCCCAAATGGTCATTGTGACCTGATCGAGCGAAATGACGACCGGTACCAGCGCAAGGTAGAAGGCAATCGTCTTCGGGTTGCCCAGGGTAATGGCCAAACCAGTGCTCCAAGAAGCCACGAGGGTCTTTTTTGTAATCCCGCCGTCGACGTCGATATCGGATGGCCGATGAATCCAGAACCCGATCGCGAGCCAGAGTAGATAGATGGCCGCGCCAACGCGGATCAATAAAAAGACGTCCGCATACGTTTTCGCAACGACGGCGAGGCCGAATACGGCAGCGGTCAGATAGATGAGATCGCCGCAAATCAGCCCGGCCAACATGGAGAATCCGCATGCCGTGCCGCCGCGGATGCTGCGTGCCACCAGGGCCGTCATGCCGGGGCCGGGCAGGGCGGCGGCGATCGCGAGTGCGAGAGTGTACGAACCCAGTTCGGCCAGACCGTTCATAGGGGCATCTGCTATCGGTTGCGTGCTGAGTGACAAGCAGCGAGCGTGCCGGGGCAAACGCTGGCCGTATTGCACGAAATACAGGTTAGCGATTCGCGACCTGGCCCGGCGAGACGCCGTAAAACGCTTTGAAAGCGCGCGTCAGATGCGCTTGGTCGTGGTATCCCAGCAGGAACGCCACGTCAGCGATCGCACGCACCGCGCAGTTCCTACAGCGCGGCTTCGATGCGGCGCTGGTGCCAATAACGTAATGGCGAAACGCCGACATGAGTGCGAAACACGTCGAGAAAACAATGCGGGTGCAAGGATACGCGTTGGGCGAGCGTTGCCAATGTCACCTCGGCGTCGTGTGTATCGAGTTGCGCGTGACGCAGGTGATCGATGCGCTCGTCGAAAAAGCGGCATGTGGCCCGGACTGCGCGCATCTCGCGGCCACGTGAATGCGCGCGTTCGCGCCCAAAGCGCGACATCACGCCATGCAACGTATCGGTGAGCGCTTCATCGAAGGCCAGGGCGTGATCACCGTCCGAACGATTCAGAATGTGCGTCAGCAGGCGCAGACGCGACAACAACCAGCCGTCCGGGTCTGTCGGGATATCGTCGGTAAAGCCGCGCCGTCCGTGATGATCCAGCAACCGCGTCAAAGCCGCTTCGTCGATATAGAGCATTTTGTAGCTCACGCCGGCTTCGAGGGCGAAGCCGTTATGGCTTTCTTCCGGAATCAAAAGCGATAGGGTGCCGCTCGGGAACAGTTGGCGTGCCCCGCGCGCCCTATAGCCACCCACACCGGCCTCGATCGCGCCTATAGCGAACCCGGCATGGCTATGGCGTGCGAAGGGCGCGCCGCGAAACGAGATGTCGAGTAGCGACACGCCGGCATGTCGCGTGGGTGCGTAGAGGGCGTTGTGAAAAATTCTTGGTTCGGGATTCACGGAATATAGCTTGTTGTTCCAGTCATCGCACGGTCGTATTTGCCAGCATCAGTACCTGCGCTCGGTCGAGTACGATGGCGCGAATAATGTTTGCGTTGGGTCAAGCGGTAGCCGGGATTCTCGTTACACCCGAACGTAGTGCGAGGCTGGACCCTGCGCCGGGTGCGTGACACGGGATATAAAAGTCGCGCACATTCGCCATGCCAATCGACGAGACGAAGTTATTGTGGCGGCTAGAGTGGCATTATAGTATTACTCCATGCGCACCGAACTTGTGACGACTTTGAAGCGAAAAGCGACCGAACTGCTCGGCGAACTGGCGCGTGATCGGGAACCCATCTTGATCACACAGCATGGTCTGCCTTCGGCGTATCTCGTGGATGTCGAGAGCTATGAGGAACTCAGATCACGCATGGCACTTCTCGAAGGTATTGCGCGAGGGGAGCGTGCGGTTGAACAGGGCCGAGTGCTCTCCAAGGTGCAGGCCGAAGCACGAATGCAGCGATGGCTGAAATAGTCTGGACCGAGCCTGCCCTATCCGACCTAGATACCATTGCCGACTATATCGCTCTCGATAACCCGAATGCCGCGCGGCGGTTGGTGAAGCGGGTTTTCGATCACATCGAGCAACTTGAGCAGCATCCGGAAAGCGGTTCCCAGCCCCAGGAACTTGAGGGTTGGCGCTACCGGCATATAGTCGAACCGCCTTGTCGTATCATCTATCGCTACGAGGGGGATCAGGTCTTCATACTCCATGTCATGCGTAGCGAGCAGCGCCTTCGCCTAAGCAAGTTACGCCGAGGTTGAATACCGAGAAGTTGAGATGCTTCGGTACGCCAAGCCGCGCCCACACACCAGCCGACGAACAGGGCCAAAATCGCGTCCGCGCATCGCTGGGTATAAAAGCTATAAGCTAAAACGACTCTCGGCCGCGCAGCTCGCTGAACGGCGTCATGACGCGATTTTGAAACGCCGGCCGCTGGCACAGGTTTGCGTACCACTCGGCGGCGCGGGCGGGCAGTGCGGTATCGAGGCCCATTTCCTGGTAACGGTACAAAGTGGTGCCAGCGGGGATATCGGCCAGTGAGAAACGATCGCAGGCGAGATAACGCCGCTGTTCGAGCTCGGCGTCGATAAGACGGTAGTGGCGTTCGCAAGCACGGCGTGCCCTCTGGATTTCTTCGGTATCGCGTTTGTGTTCGGGCATGCGATAAAAGCGCCAGAACAGACGCATGAAATCCGGTTGCAGCGTGGTCTGTGACCAATCCATCCAGCGGCCGTGAACCGACCTCTCGGCGGGGCTTAATGGCCAGAAACGGCTGTCGCCATACTGCGCCGCGAGATATCTGAGAATCGCGTGCGACTCCCAAATCGAGATGTCACCGTCTTTCAGAACCGGGACTTTGCCATGCGGGTTGAGGGCGATGAACGCCGGGTCATCAAGGCCGCCATGACGTCCGCCTACAAGATGGTGTTCGAAGCCAAGTTCGAGCTCATCCAGTAGCCACAGTACCTTTTGTACGTTGAAAGCGGTGGATCGACCGTAAAGCTGTAACACAGTGTCCGTTTCGGCGTTCATTCTCGGCACCCCAAGGCCGCGATGCTCGCAGCCCACACTAAGCGTTTACTAAAAGTCGCACATCGCATCGTGCGCCAGCCAGCACAGACCTGCGTCGTGTTCGTTAAGAGGCGCTGTTGTTACCGAGAAACTTGACCATCAACAACTCATCGTAGAAGCGGTTTGCCACCTGCAGTGCCGCAGGTTCCGTACCGTACGTCACGAAGCCGGCACGGGCGTAAAGCGCGCATGCGGCGTGGTTTTCGCGAACTACGCACAGCGTTATCTGGCTTACACCGTTCAAGCGGCCGGCAAACTGCAGCGCTTGGTCGAGCAGGTTGCGCCCCACGTGGGCACGGCGCTGTCCCGGCGCTACGTACATGCCCCAGATGAAGGCCTTGTGGCGCATTTTCTCGAAACGGTTCTGTTGTATACCGACGACACCGACAAGTTGGTCGTCGTCGAAAGCACCCTTAACACAACCGTCTTCGCCGGGCACTAGCTGTTGTACGAAATCTTGGTCAGACAGGGCCGATTCTTCGGCGAAACTGGACCCAAAGGCGGTCGGACATTCCTGCAAGCCGGCGAGTCTGAGCGCGCGATATGCAGTCGTGTCGTCGGTGGTGAGTCGTCTATACATCGGCCGTTGCCACCGGTTGCGCGCTGGTAGTACTTAGCCCCTTCGGGCGCTAGTGCTTGTCGACTGCCGCTTCTGCCTCATTCGAGGTGGGCGCACCCAGCTTTTCCAGCAGGGTTTGGATATGCTCGACCCGGGTTTCGACATCGGGCATGTCGCGGAAGAACACCAGGCGTGCGTCGCCTTCGAGGCGGTAGCGCTTGGCGTCGGATTGTACGAGTGCGATCAGGCGGGCCGGGTCGATACGGCTGTTGCGGGCGAAGTTGAGGCGGCCGACGTCGGGGCCGGCTTCGATCTTGGCGATGGCCAGCGGGCTGGCCATGAGCTTGAGCGCCGTGGCGGCGAACAGGGTTTCGGTCGCTTCGGGCAGCAGGCCGAAGCGGTCGATGAGCTCGACCTTGAGTGCGCGCAGGGCGGCATCGTCCTTGGCCGAGCTGATGCGTTTGTAGAGCACCAGCCGGATATGCACGTCCGGAATATATTCCTCCGGCAGCAGGGCGGTCGCGCCCAGCTCCACTTCGGTGGCCGACATCAGTTCGTCGGCATCCGCTTCGGGCACTTCGCCGCGCTTGAAGGCACCCACGGCCCGATCGAGCATCTGCCGATAGAGATCGAAGCCGATCTCCTGAATCTGGCCGGACTGGCCTTCGCCGAGCAGCTCGCCGGCGCCGCGGATTTCCAGATCGTGTGTAGCCAGGGCAAAGCCGGCGCCCAGATCGCCCAGCGAGGCGAGCGCGTCGAGGCGTTTTTCGGCGTCCGGCGTCATCGACTCGCGCGGCGGCGTGAGCAGATAGGCATAGGCGCGATGGTGCGAACGTCCGACACGGCCGCGCAGCTGATGCAGCTGGGCGAGGCCGAACGTATCGGCGCGGTCGATGATGATGGTGTTCGCACTCGGTACGTCGATGCCGGATTCCACGATCGTGGTACAGAGCAGGATATCGAAGCGCCGGTGATAGAAATCGAGCATGGCGGCTTCGAGCTCACGCTCGTGCATCTGCCCGTGGGCGACGCGAATACGCGCCTCCGGCAGGATGGCGCCCAGGTCGCGGGCGACGCGCTCGATATCCTTGACCTTGTTATGCAGGTAATAGACTTGGCCACCGCGGCGCATTTCGCGGCGTACGGCTTCCTGAATGAGTGCTGTGTCTTGGCGCGATACAAAGGTCTGAATGGCCAGGCGCGACTCGGGCGGCGTGGCAATAATCGACAGATCGCGCAGGCCGGACAGGCTCATGTTGAGCGTGCGGGGAATCGGCGTGGCGGTAAGCGTGAGCAGATCGACCTGGGCACGCAGGCTCTTGATGCGTTCCTTGTGGCGCACGCCGAAGCGGTGTTCTTCGTCGACGATGAGTACGCCGAGCTTCTTGAAGCGGATATCCTTTTGCAACAGCCGGTGCGTACCGATAACGATATCCAGCTTACCGGCCGCCATTTCCTCGAGCAGTTCGTCGCGCTGCTTGCCGGTACGCAGCCGCGACAGAGCGGCGACCTTGACCGGCCAGTCGGCAAAGCGATCGGCAAAGTTCTGGTAATGCTGCTGGGCCAGCAGGGTGGTCGGCACCAGCACACAGACCTGATAGCCGGCCGATATCGCGGCAAAGGCCGCGCGCAGGGCCACTTCGGTCTTGCCGAAACCCACATCGCCGCAGACCACGCGGTCCATCGGCGTGCTCTTGGCCAGATCGGCCAGCACTTCGTCGATGGCGCGCTGCTGGTCCGGTGTTTCCTCGAAGGCGAAGCCGGCGGCGAAACGGGCATAATCGTCGGCGTCGGGCACCATCGCCACGCCTTCGCGGGCGGCGCGTCGAGCCTGGATCTCGAGCAGCTCGGCGGCGACGTCGCGGGCGCGTTTGGCTGCCTTCTTGCGGGCCTTGGCCCAGCGGTCGTTGCCCAGCCGGTGCAAGGGCGCGGTTTCGGCGTCCGCGCCGGTGAAGCGATGCACCAGATGTAGCGAGGCGACCGGCACATAGAGCAGATCGCCGCCGGCGTATTCGATGGTGACGAACTCGTTTTCCACCCCGCCGGCCGAGAGCTTTTGCAGGCCCTTGTAGCGGCCCACGCCGTTATCCTGATGCACGACCGGCGCGCCGGGGGCCAGGTCGGTGAGCTCGCGAATCGCCGTTTCCGGGTCGCGGGTGACACGGCGGCGCTTCTTGGCCGGCGGGCGACTGCCGGTGAGCTGGCTTTCGGCAATGATGGCGATGCCATCGCCGGCCAGGACAGCGCCGGCTTCCAGCGGCGCGCTGGTGACCGCAATGTGCTTGTTGTGGTCGATGAAATCGAACCAGCCCTCAGCACGGGCCGGGGCCAGGCCCAGCGAGGTGAGCCAGTCGCGCATCGCCTCGCGGCGGCCGGCAGAATCGCCGGTAATGAGAATACGGCCGTCAAAGTCGTCGAAGAAGGCACGCAGCGCGCGCCCGGTGGCGGCGATATCGGCGCCGGACAGCGGCGGCACCGGCGCGACGTCGAATACCGCGTCGGCCGAGACAGCCTCGTCGACGATACGGGCGGCGGTGAGCCCATCCAGGCCGCTGCGCAGACGTTCGGGCGTAATAAAGGCTTCGTCCGGCGCCAGCAGCGGGCGTTCCGGGTCTACGCTGCGCTGTTCGTGACGGGATTCGATCGAGCGCCAGGCCGTGGCCAGGGCTTCATCCACGTCGCCCAGTTCCACGATCGCGGTGTCGTTGGGCAGGTAGTCGAACAGCGCGGCCGTTTCGTCGAAAAACAGGCTCAGATACGACTCGATACCGCCCGGCGGAATACCGCGCGAGACATCGCGATAGATCACGCTCGCGCCCGGGTCGCCCTCGAAGCGCTGGCGATAACGCGAGCGAAATGCCTTGATGGCGTCGTCGTCGAGCGGGAATTCGCGGGCCGGCAGCAGCCGGATCGAATCCAGCTTGTCGGTTGAGCGCTGCGAGTCCGGGTCAAACGCGCGAATGCTGTCGATTTCGTCGTCGAACAGGTCCAACCGATAGGGCGTGTTCGAGCCCATCGGGTAGAGATCCATCACCGCACCGCGAATTGCATATTCGCCGTGGGTGCGCACCTCGGAAACGGCTGCATAGCCGGCGGCTTCCAGGCGTTCGCGCAGGGCATGAAAATCGAGCGTATCGCCGACTTCGAAAACCATCGCACGCGCATCCACGAAGGTGGTGGGCGGCAACGGCTGCACCAGCGTATCCGCGGCGATAATGAGAATGCCGCGCCCCATGCCCGGCAGGCTGTGCAGCAATGCAAGCCGCTCGGAAATGATATCCGCATGCGGCGAGAAGACGTCGTAGGGCAGGGTTTCCCAGTCCGGGAAATGGCGCACTGCGAGGTTTTCGTCGGAAAAGAAGCGCAGCTCCTCTTCCAGACGGTAGGCACGGTGCTCGTCGGCCACCACGGCCACGGTCAGCCCATCGCGGGCCTGGGCGGCACGCGCCAGCGCGATCGACGTGGCACAGCCGTGCAGGCCCTGCCAGGCATCGTGCGCACCCGCGCGCAACGCCGGCGGGGCCAGGGCACGGGTGTTTGCGTTGTTTTCGGTTACGACAGCCATGAGAAGCGGCGGATTATTGCATAGTCGAGGCGGGCCGCGGTCATGGCACGGCAAATGTCGAGACGGGCCGGATATCAGTCGCGAAAACGCCGGGTAATGTCTTCGAAGGCATCGATACGCCGGTCGCGCAGGAAGGGCCAGGTACGCCGTACCGACTCGGTGCGATGCAGATCCACGTCGGCAACCAGCAGTTCGCCGTCTTCGCCGGCTTCGGCGAGGGTTTCGCCCTGCGGGCCGAATACGAAGCTGTGTCCCCAGAAACGGATCTCGGTGTTTTTGTCGCCTTCGATGCCCACACGGTTGGATGTCACCACCGCGAGGCCGTTGGCGATGGCATGGCCGCGCTGCACGCCTTGCCAGGCGTCGAGCTGGCGCTGCTGTTCGGCCGCGTCGTCGGTGGCATCGTCCCAGCCGATCGCCGAGGGATAGACCAGCAGTTCCGCGCCGGCCAGGGCCATGAGACGGGCGGCTTCCGGATACCACTGGTCCCAGCACACGAGCACGCCGAGCCGGCCGATGGAGGTATCGATCGGCGTGAAGCCGAGATCGCCGGGGGTGAAATAATATTTTTCGTAGTATTCCGGGTCGTCCGGGATATGCATCTTGCGATAGCGCCCGGCGAGCGTTCCGTCGGCGTCCAGGACCACCGCGGTATTGTGATACAGCCCCGCCGCACGCCGTTCGAACAGCGATGCCACCACCACCACGCCCGCATCGCGCGCGGCCGCCGCCAAGCGTTCGGTCGACGGGCCGGGGATGGGCTCGGCCAAGTCGAACAGGGCCGGGTCCTCGCGCTGGCAGAAGTAGGGCGTGTTGTGCAGTTCGGGCAGCAGGACGAGTTTCGCGCCGGCCGCGCCGGCCTGTCCGATATGCGCGACCGCGGTATCCAGGTTGGTGGCCGGGTCGGGGGTGCAGGCGTATTGCGCCACGGCAACGCGCAGCGGGGCGGAATCGTTCATCGAGACAACTCGGCAGGAATTTGCATGGCCGCACAATGGAGGCCGCCGTGCTGGCGAATCAAGGCCCGGCTGTCGACGCGGCGAATATCGCGATCCGGGAACAGCCCGGCGATGATGGCGTGGGCGTCGTCGTCGGCGGGGTCGTCGAAGGCCGGGATGACCACACAGCCGTTGGCGATGAGAAAGTTGGCATAGCCGGCCGGCAGGCGATGGCCGTCGTCCGGGTCGTAAACCGGCGCAGGCAAGGGCAGTTCGACCAGGCGATAGGGCTGGCCCTGGGCATCGCGCAGTCCGGTCAGCTCTTCGGCCATGGCGGCAAGCGCGTCGTGATGCGCGTCCTTTGGGTCGCGACAGCCCTGGTAGGCGATGGTATCGGCGGCGACGAAACGGGCCAGGGTGTCGATATGGCCGTCGGTATCGTCGCCGATGAGATCACCCTGGGTGAGCCAGTGCACGGTTTCTACGCCCAGTGCATGCGCCAGCGCCGTAGCCGCGCGTTCACGGTCGAAATCCGCATTGCGCCGGCCCTGCAGCAGGCAGCGCTCGGTGGTCAGCAGCGTGCCGACGCCGTTGGACTCGATACTCCCGCCTTCGAGCGTAATCTCGGAGCGCTCGATCGGGCTGTCGCCCAGTACACCGCTGGCATGCAGCGCGGCGGTAAAGGCATCGTCGCGGCTGGCTTCGAACTGGCCGCCCCAGCCGTCGAAACGAAAATCCAGAAAACGCCGTTCGCTGTCGTCGAATACCGTGATCGGGCCGGTATCCCGGGCCCAGATATCATCGTTGGCCACGTCCACCACGGTCAGCCGCGCGTGATCGGCGACCCGTGGGTGCGCTGCGATGCTCGCACCGCATTCGGCGTCGGCGGCGGCCAGGATTACGTTCTGATAATCGCAGAGTACGGCCGCGAGTTCGGCAATGGCATCGCGCGCGGCGTCGAGGCCATCGCCCCAATCGCCGCCGCTACGCGGCCAGACGAGCACGGTCGCTTGCTGGGCCGCCCATTCCGGCGGCAGTACACGTTCGCTCATCAATTGGCAGGCTGAAGTTCGTCGCTATGGGTGACGGGTTCGAAATGGTCGGGCACGACCGCGTGCAGCACATGGTCATACTCGAAATACAGCCGATAGTCGGGATAGTCCCAACGGGTGATCGGCGGCTGACCGACCGGCTGGCTCTTGCTCAGCGGCGCGCCGTAGCGCGCTTCGACGCGCGCCTTGGTCATGCCCCGCGGCGGGGTGTCCGGTCGCGGCGTGGCCGCACCCTGGACCGTGTTTTCGTCGGCGGGCATATCGAGTACCGTGCCGCGCGTTTGTGTCTGACTCGTGCCGGCATCGGGAATGCGGTCGTCAGCGTAACCGCTGTTCGACTGCGCGCAGGCCGCGCCGCTGATCAAAATCAGTCCTGAAATCTGAACTAAAACAAGCAGAGACGTTCTCATGCGCATGACTAAAATCCCCGACGATGGTTTTCGGCGTCAGACCCCCTGCGCCGATTGCGACCATTATGCTTTAATGCGCGCCAATGTTTAGACCCCTCGAACTCTACGCCGGCCTGAAATACACGCGGGCCAAGCGGCGCAACCATTTCATCTCGTTCATTTCGTCCATCTCGATGGGCGGAATTGCGCTCGCGGTGATGCTGCTGATTACCGTGCTGTCGGTCATGAACGGTTTCGAAGCCGAACTGCGCGACCGCATTCTCGGCATGGCCTCGCATGTGGAGATCTCGGCCGGCCGCGGGGCATTGCAGAACTGGCAGAACGTGGAAAACCAGGTCGATACGCGGCTGGCCGATGTGACCGGATCGGCGCCCTATATCAGCGGCGAAGGTATGGTCCGCAGCGGACGCAACATGGCCGGCACGATGATTCGCGGCGTGTTCCCCGACAAGGAACGCAAGGTGTCGGATGTGGCCGACCACATGGTCGCCGGCCAGTTCGACTCGCTCGAGAAAGGCAAATACCGCATCGTCATCGGCGCGGAACTGGCGGCGATTCTGGGCGTGGGCGTAGGCGACAAGGTCGACCTGATGATTCCCGAGGCCAATATCACCCCGGCCGGCATCGTGCCGCGGTTCCGGCGCTTTACCGTCGGCGGGATATTCCAGGTCGGCATGTACGAATACGACCGTGGTATGGTCATGATCCACATGGGCGATGCCGCTACGCTGTACAACATGGGCGACGGCGTGACCGGCGTACGACTGCATCTCAAGGACATGTTCGATGCGCCCGATGTCAGCCGACAGCTGGAGGTCATGCTCGACCCCGGCAAGCGCGTGTCCGACTGGACCCGCCAGCACGCCAACTTCTTTCACGCCATCGCCACCGAAAAGACGGTGATGTTCATCATCCTGAGCCTGATTATCGCGGTGGCGGCGTTCAATATCGTGTCGATGCTGGTGATGGTGGTCACCGACAAGCAGGGCGATATCGCCATTTTGCGCACGCTGGGCATGTCGCCGAAGTCGGTGATGGCGATCTTCATGGTCCAGGGCTCGCTGATCGGTGTGATCGGCACGGTCGTGGGCGTGGTGCTGGGTGTGTTGCTGTCGATCAATATCGAACACATCGTGCCCATGCTCGAAAATCTGTTGAACACCGATCTGCTGTCGGCCGACGTGTACTACATCAGCCAGCTCAAGGCCGAGCTGCACGAAACCGACGTGGTGCGCATTGCGCTGCTGTCACTGGTGCTGTCGTTCCTGTCGACGCTCTATCCCGCGTGGCGAGCCGCCCGCGTGCAACCGGCCGAGGCGCTGCGTTATGAGTAATTCCAGCGACGCGACCACGAGCGTGCTTGGCTGCACGCATCTGTCCAAGACGTTCACGGAAGTGCGTGAACCGATCACCGTGCTCGACGATATCAACCTGAATGTCGCGCCCGGGGCCAAGATCGCGGTGATCGGCGCCTCCGGGTCGGGCAAGTCGACATTGCTGCATCTGCTGGGCGGGCTCGATGTGCCCACCCAGGGCGAGATTCATATCGCCGGTCGCAACATGACCACGCTGTCGAACGCCGCCCGCGGCAAGCTGCGCAACGAAAAGCTGGGTTTCATCTACCAGTTCCATCATCTGCTGCCGGAGTTCACCACGGTCGAGAACGTGGCCATGCCGCTTTTGATTCGGCGTGGGCCGCCGAAAAAGGCACTGGACGCGGCCCGCGATCTGTTGCGCCAGGTGGGCCTGGGCGCGCGCCTGGATCACAAGCCGACGGAGCTGTCCGGCGGCGAACGCCAGCGCGCAGCGGTGGCACGGGCGCTGGTTACGCGCCCGGCCTGTATTCTGGCGGATGAGCCGACCGGCAACCTCGATCATCGCACCGCATCGAGCGTGTTCGACATGATGCTCGAGCTCAATGCGTCGATGAATACCAGCCTGGTGATGGTCACCCACGACCGCGAACTGGCCCAGCGCATGGATCAGGTCTGGAGCCTGGCCGATGGGCGCCTGTCGGCGGCCCAGGACAGCGCCTTCGCCTGATCTGTCCGCGTCGCGGCGCTGCAGGTGAAGTCCGGCAGCGCCGTTTTGCCGCCGGTGAATAAGCGATAGGCTGACCCCCACAACCCAAAAGCGTGTTCATAAACGCCGGGACGGGGATGACGGGGCAGTGGGGTGCGATCGCTGGCAGGCAGGCGGGATGGCTACGCGCGTGTGCCTGGGCCCTGCGTGTGGCCGAGCGCGATCCGCGCTGGCTGGCTGTTTGTCTTGTGGCGGCGGTCGGTACCACCTATCTTCAGCCGACGCCGGTTCCCTTGTGGTTGCCGGTTGTCGCGT
The DNA here is from genome assembly GCF_040361255.1 of Salinisphaera sp. T5B8. Classification (NCBI taxonomy): domain Bacteria; kingdom Pseudomonadati; phylum Pseudomonadota; class Gammaproteobacteria; order Salinisphaerales; family Salinisphaeraceae; genus Salinisphaera; species Salinisphaera sp. T5B8. Next base: position 50,131 of record NZ_APNG01000017.1, read on the forward strand.
TACTGCTGTGTTTATGGCGCTGGCCCGGTCGTGGGCTGTTGGTCGTGGCGGCGTGTGCGACCGCCTGGACGAGTTTCGGCATACAACAGCAACTCGCCGCGCGCTGGCCGGTGGAACGCAGCGGCGAAACGGTGACCATGACCGGGCATGTCGCCGGCGTCGTCGCCCATGAAGCGTATCGCACGCGCTTCGTGCTCGTGCGCGATACAGCGCCTTATCGTCTGCGCCTGGCCTGGTACGACCATGGCGACGATCTGTTGCCCGGCGATTGTTTGACCGGCGCGTTCAAACTGGAGACGCCGCACGGCTCGGCCAACCCTGGCACGTTCGACTATGAAGCCTGGCTCTGGCGCGAGCGCATCGATGCCACCGGCTATATCCGCCACGCCACCCACTGCGACGGCCGCGCGACGTGGTCTATCGACCGCCTGCGCGCGTTGGCCGTGCAGCGGATCGCGCCGTATCTCGAGGCCAGTGCCATGCGCGGCATTATCGAGGCGCTCACGCTGGGGATTCGCGATCGCATCAGCGATGCGCAATGGGATGTACTGCGGGCGACCGGCACCTCGCATTTGGTGGCCATCTCCGGACTGCATATCGGCCTCATCGCGTTCTGGCTGTTCGCATTTGCGCGCTGGCTGGTACTGCGTATCGCCCCGCGCGCGCCGGCGTCGCTACTGGCCGGCGGCGTGGCGTTTGCGGGCGCGCTGAGCTATGCCTTGCTGGCTGGTTTCGCACTGCCCACCCAGCGCGCACTGGTGATGGTCGCCGGCGGCTTGTTCGCCGTGGTAACGATGCGGCGTATCGCGGTGTCGCGCATTCTGGCGATCGCCGCGATCGTCGTGGTGGTCTGGGCGCCGGTATCGGTGATCACGCCGGGTTTCTGGCTGTCGTTTGGCGCAGTCGCATGGCTGGTTTATCTGGCGCGCATGGCCACGCGCCGGCGCGTGCTCGGCTTCATTGGTTTACAGCTGGGACTGGTGGCCGGGCTCGCACCGCTTGGCGCCTGGTTTTTCGGGCAGACCTCCTTGATCGCGCCGCTGGTCAATGCGGTGTTGATTCCTACGGCTGTCGGGTTGGTGCCGCTGTTGCTGCTGGTGACCATTGCCGCGTTGGTCGTGCCGACCCTGGGCGGGCCGGTGCTGGCGTTGGTCGCCACCGTGCTGGGCGCAGCGTGGCCCGGTCTGGCTGCGCTGGCAGCCTGGCCGTGGTCCACGGTGCAACCGGTGGTGCCCGGAGCCATCGCGTTGGTGCTGGCGGTGACGGGTATCGCGTTGCTGGCAATGCCGCGCGGTCTGCCGGGGCGCTGGTTGGCGCCGGTGTTTTTGTTGCCGGCGTTGCTGGGCTGGCGCCCCGCGATCGATGACATCCCGGCGGGCGGGCTGCGCGTGACTGTGCTGGATGTCGGGCAGGGGTTGGCTGTGGTGGTGCGCACGCGTGCGCATACGCTGGTGTATGACGCGGGACCGGCCTATCGCACCGGTTTCAATGCGGGAAGCGCGTTCGTGGTGCCGTATCTGCGCCATGTCGGCCGTGCACGCGTCGATCGCTTGATGATCAGCCATAGCGATATCGACCATATGGGCGGCGCGCAGGCGATCGTGGATCAACTAAAGGTCGTGCGTCGTCTGGGTGCCGGTAGCGCACAGCCGTGTTGCAGCGGTCAGCACTGGCGTTGGGACGGCGTGGATTTTTCCGTGATCTATCCGCGTGACAGCGATATCGCCTCTGGCATGACCGATAACGCGCGTTCCTGCCTGCTGCGTATCGACGCGCCGGCCGGACGCATACTATTGCCGGGGGATATCGAGGCCGCGACAGAGGCCCAGCTCGTAGAACGCGATGCGAATGCGCTGGCCGCGGATGTACTCGTTGTGGCCCACCACGGCAGTGCCAGTTCCAGCTCGAACGCATTTGTCGAGGCGGTATCGCCCAGCCTGGCTCTCATTTCGGCCGGTTGGCACAACCGCTGGGGTTTTCCCAATGCCGCGGTAGTGGGCCGGCTCGGGGCAGCGGGGGCAGATGTCATCAATACGGCCACGTCGGGCGCGATCGAACTCGATATGGCGCCCGATGCACCGGCGATCAGCGTGACACGCTGGCGCGAGCGCGCGCCGCGGGTCTGGCATACGCCCTGAGGGCGTGGGCCGGCCGGCAGTATGGGTGGCCGGCAACGATTCAGGCGCTTATCATGCCGTCTTGCCTGACATTGAAGGAAAAGGCATGGCAGAAATGCTGGCGGCCGGTGGCTGGCTGATGCTACCGATCGCGATCTGTTCCGTGCTCGGCCTCGCCATCGTGATCGAGCGCGCCTGGGCATTGCATATCCAGCGTGTTGCGCCCCCGCGGCTGCTCGAACAGCGTGCCCAGTTGGCACGCTCGCCCGCGCTATCGAACGCGGATCGACAATCGCTGGAGGCGCACAGTCCGCTCGGCCGTGTCTGGGCCGCGGTGATGGCGACGCGCAGTGAAGGCACGGATATTCGCCGCGAACGGATCGAGGAGGCCGGCCGTCAGGCCGCCCACGATATGTCGCGCTATCTGAATACGCTGGGCACCATCGCCGCGATTACGCCGCTGCTGGGTCTGCTCGGCACGGTGGCGGGCATGATCCAGATCTTCGCGACGATGACCGAAGCCGGACTGGGCGATGCCCAGGCGCTGGCGGGTGGTATCGGCCAGGCGCTGGTGACCACGGCGGCCGGGTTGTGCGTGGCGATCCCGGCGCTGGTGGCCTATCGCTATTTCAACGGCCTGGTGGAAAAACGCGGCCTGCTGCTCGAGCAATGGGCGGTGCGTCTGATTGAAGACCAGCGCGACGCGCCAAGCACATGAAATTCGTACGCCGCGTCGCCGATCAGGAGCCGTCGGTCAATCTCACCCCGTTGATCGACGTAGTGTTTCTGCTGCTGATCTTTTTCATGGTTTCGAGCCGCTTCATCGACGAAAAACAGCTCGAACTGGAGTTGCCCGGCGCGACCAGTGCACAGGCGGTGGCCAGCGAACAGGCGGTGATCGTGGAGATTAATGCCGATGGCGACTATCGCGTCGACGGGCGTGGGGTGGCCGCGAATGCGTTGGTCGCATCGCTGCTATCACTACGGGCACAATATCCGGATCGGCCGCTGCGTTTACGCGCAGATGGTGCGGCCAGCCATGCGGCCGTGGTGCGGGCCATGGACGCGGCCGCGCGGGCCGAATTCGACCGTGTGGAGATCGCAACCGGTGGCGATGCCCGCTGACCGGCGGGCCCGGCGCACGACGCGTCGGGTTGTTCACTTTTACGTATAGGCCTTTCATTTTGGCGCGAGAGAAATTCGAAACGAACATGCCGATCGGCGAGATCTATCCTCGCCTGCTGCGTTATACCTGGCGCCACAAGAAATGGCTGGGTATCGCCGCGATCGGCATGGCGGGTTACGCGGCGGCCGATACGGCGCTCATCTATATCCTCAAGCCGTTACTCGACGGTAGCATCGTCGACCGCGACCCGTGGATGATCCGCTGGATCCCGGCGTTCATGCTGGTGCTGTTCCTGTTTCGTGGCGCTTTTGGGTTTTGTTCGAGCTACGGCATGTCGTGGGTCGCCAATCGCGTGATCTACAACGTGCGCAGCGATATCTTTTCCCAGTTCCTGCGTCTGCCGTCGAGCTTTTTCGATGCCAATTCGACCGGCAAGACCACGGCCAAGCTGACCTATTACACCGGCCAGATCTCGGGCGCTGCCACCAGCGCGATCACGATCATGATCCAGGACTCGCTGCGGGTGGTGGGTTTTACCTTTCTGATGTTCTGGATCAACTGGTCGCTGGCGCTGATTACGCTGGTGGTCGGGCCGATTATCGCGGTCATCGTCAGCTATGTCTCGAAGCGCTTTCGGCGTTACAGCATGAGCATTCAGCAGTCGATGAGCGATATCACCCACGTCAGCGAGGAAGTGCTCACCGGTCAGCGGGTGGTCAAGGTCTTCGGCGGTGAAGAACGCGAGCGCCGCAGTTTCGACAAGATCAACGAGCGCAACCGTCGCATGTCGATGCGCAAGGCCACCACCAGTGCGGCGAGTGTGCCCGTGATTCAGCTGATCGCTGCATTCGCCGTGGCCTTCGTGGTGTCGGTTGCGGTACGCGATACCGGCGGCGGGGTGATGTCACCGGGCGATTTGGCCGCCTTCTTCGGCGCCATGATGGCCATGATGGGCCCGATCAAGCGCCTGACGAGCGTGAACGCAACCATCCAGGCCGGCATGGCCGCGGCCGGCGCGATTTTCGAGTTGATCGACGAGCCAACCGAGAACGACCAAGGCACCCTGAGCATCGATCGCGCCGAAGGCCATATCGAAGTGCGCGATCTGTGGTTTCGTTACCCCCGAACCGAAACCGATGTCCTGCGCGATATCGGCTTCGAAGTGAAACCGGGCCAGACGGTCGCGTTTGTGGGCCGCTCGGGCAGCGGTAAATCCACGCTGCTGTCATTGTTGCCGCGGTTCTACGATTATGATCGCGGCAGCATACTGCTCGACGGTCATGACCTGGCCGAGTATCGGCTCACCGATCTGCGCCGCCAGATCAGCCTGGTCGACCAGAACGTGATTCTGTTCAACGATACCGTCGCCGGCAATATCGCGTACGGGGTGCTGGGCAATGCCGATCGCGAGACTGTAATCGATGCCGCCAAACGGGCATATGCGGATGAATTCATCCAGTCGCTGCCCAAGGGCTATGACACCCTGGTCGGCCAGAACGGCATCATGCTGTCGGGCGGCCAGCGTCAGCGTATCGCCATTGCCCGCGCGCTGCTCAAGGATTCGCCGATTCTGATTCTGGACGAGGCGACCTCGGCACTCGATACCGAATCCGAAAAAGCGATCCAGAAAGGTCTGGATGTGCTCATGCAGAATCGCACCACGCTGGTGATCGCTCATCGGTTGTCGACCATTCAGGATGCCGATCTGATCGTGGTCATGCACGACGGCGAACTGGTGGAAAAAGGCACGCACAGCGAGCTGATGCAGATCGGTGGTCATTATCGCGGTCTGCACGATATCCAGTTCGCGCGCCCGGACTGAACGCATAGGCATGGACGCTGTGTTGGTACAGCCCATGCCGTATTGTCGGACTGATTGATGCGTGAAGCGCTCGAACGCAGCTGGTACGACCCGAACGGGGCCTGGCCGCTGCTCAAACCGCTGGCCTGGGTATTCGGGGGCGTGGTGGCGCTACGCCGTGGCGGTTATCGGCGCGGCTGGCTCGCCAGCGAACGCATCGATGTCCCCGTGCTGGTCGTTGGCAATATTACCGTGGGCGGCAGCGGCAAGACGCCGCTCACGCTCGCCCTGATCGACAAGCTGCGCGCACGCGGTCTACGCGTCGGCGTGGTATCGCGTGGCTATGGCGGCAAGTCGGATCGCTATCCGCTCGATGTCGACGCCGATACGCCGGCCGCGCTTGCCGGCGACGAGCCAGCGATGATCGCACGCCAATCCGGTGCGCTCGTGGTGGTGGATCCGCGCCGGCCGCGCGGCGCGCGCCGGCTGGTCGCGCAGGGCGCGGATATCGTGATCGCCGACGACGGTCTGCAGCACTATGCACTGGCCCGAGACGCCGAGATCGCGGTCACCGATGCGCGCCGCGGGCTGGGCAATGCGCGGCTGTTGCCGGCCGGGCCGCTGCGCGAAGCGCCGGCACGCCTGGATACGGTGGATCTATCGCTGGTGCACGGGCAGGGCGCAGACTTCTGGCTCGCGCCGGGCGCGGCCTATCCGGTCGCCGGGGCCGGCGCGACGCGCGAACTCACGACCTTTAAAGGCGCGCCGGTGCATGCAATCGCCGGTATCGGCGATCCGCGCCGTTTTTTCGACATGCTGCGCGAACAGGGCCTCGAGGTGATCGAACACCCTATGCCGGATCATCATCGTTATGAGCCGGCCGATCTCGACTTCGCGGACGATTACCCAGTGCTCATGACCTGCAAGGACGCGGTCAAGTGTGGCGCATTCGATAACGCCGGCCGCTGCTGGCAGGTGCCGGTTCGCGTATCGTTCAGTCAGGCATGCGAAGCGCGTATCGAGGCGCTGCTCGATCGCTTGACCGAGCGCGTGCACATGCATCGAGGATAGAAGAACGTATGGATTTCGTTGTCATCATTCCGGCCCGGCTGGCCAGCACACGTCTGCCCAACAAGGTGCTGCGTACGATTGCCGGCGAGCCGATGCTCGCCCATGTCTGCCGCGCGGCACGTGCCAGCGGCGCGGCCGAGGTGATCGTGGCCACCGATAGCGAGGCGGTGGCCGAGGCCGCGCGGGTGGCCGGCGTGAGCGCGTGCATGACCCGTGCCGATCACAGCTGCGGTACCGATCGTATCGCCGAAGTAGCGGCACAACGTAGCTGGCCGGATGAGGCGATCGTGGTCAATGTTCAGGCCGACGAACCGTTGATGCCGCCGGCGTTGGTCGATCAGGTCGCCGCGGCGCTGGCAAACGACACCGAGGCCGCGATTGCCACCGCTTGTACGCCGATTGGCGATGCCGAGACGTTTCATAACCCCAATGTGGTCAAGGTGGTCGCCTCGGCCGCCGGGCGTGCCGTGTATTTCAGCCGCGCGCCGATTCCGTTTCATCGCGATAGCGGCAATACCGATTTTGCCCGGTCGGCACGCCGTCATCTGGGTATCTATGCCTATCGCGCAGGTGCGCTCAAACGCTTTTCGGCAGCGGCACCCGGCGCGCTGGAGCGTATCGAATCGCTCGAGCAACTGCGGGCTTATGAACTGAACATGCCGATCGCGCTGGTCGAGGCGGTCGCCGTGCCCGGCCCGGGCGTGGATACCGCCGAGGATATCGCCCTGGTCGAAGCGCTGATGGCCTCCCGCTCGGCCTCGGAGTCCGCATCATGAATCGATCGCCCACCCGTGTCATGTTTGTCTGCCTGGGCAATATCTGCCGCTCGCCGACCGCGCATGGCGTTTTCCGCCAGAAGGTCGCGCAGGCGGGTCTGGCCGACCGGATCGAAATTGCGTCCTCGGGTACGGGCGACTGGCATATCGGCAAGCCGCCGGATGCACGCGCGGCCCGCGCGGCGCGGGCGCGTCGTGTCGATATCGACGATCTGCGTGCCCAGCAGGTCACGGCGCAGGATCTAGCGGATTTCGATTACGTGCTGGCGATGGATGCCGACAATCTGGCGTCGTTGCAGACCCTCTATCGGGCCACGCCGCAAGCGCGGGCTGAAGTCGACCTGTTCATGCGCTTCAGCAACGACTATAGAAATCAGAGTGTGCCGGACCCGTATTTCGGCGGCGACCGTGGTTTCGAGCTCGTCCTCGACATGATCGAGGATGCCTCGGCCGGGCTGCTGGCCGATATCCGCAGACGCTGGGCCGGCATCGATTAAACGCCGTGGTCGTCGGCGGTTTGGCGGGTCTGCCGGCCATCGTACCGATGCAGTGCGAGCGATACGCCCGGCGTCACCGGCGTAATCTGACGCAGACATAAAAAAGGCCCGGCCCATCGTGGGCCGAGCCTCCTTTACACAGCGGTGCGCCTCAGGCTATTGGCCGCCGGTATTGGCCGGCTTTTGCGTAGATTCCGCGTCGTCCGCCTGCGCATCGGCATCGACCTGCGTTTCCACCTGCTCGAGCCGGCTTTCCTCGCTATCGGCTGACGTGTCGGCTTTGCCGACAACCTCATCGACGCTGGCCCGTGATTGCGCCTGGGGCACATCCGCCGCTGCCGGCGCTGCGTCGTCGCTACTCGCCGCCGCTTCGGTTTCGGACACCGCTTCGGCATCCGCCTTGGCGCTGTCCTCGATATCGGCCTGCTGGGTCGGCTCACCGGCTTGGGTTTCGACTTGTTGCAGCGTGCTGGACTCGTCGCCCGCTGTGGCGGCCTTGGCCGGCGCGGCCTTTTTCTTGGCCGGGCGCTTGCGCTTGGGTTTGGGGGCCGGCTCATCGCCCTCAGCCGATCCGGTATCGGATTTTTCGGCAGCGGCTGTCGGGCGGGCCGGATTGTCCGTCGCTGCGCCCGCGTCTTCGCTGTCGGTGCTGGCCGCGGCGTCGTCTGCCGGTTCGGCCGGTTTCGCGGGCTCTTCCTGCGCGGTTTCGGTCGGGGTCTCGTCGACCGCGGGCGTGCTTGCGGGTTTGGGCTCGGGCTTCGGCTCGGGCTTGGCGGTATCACCGCTTTCGCCTTCGTCAGCACGGGCACTGGCGGCCTGCTCACTGGTTTCGACCGTACCGAGTTCGGATTCGGCCTGGGCCGGCTTGTGCCCGGACGCTGCCTTGGCGTTCTCGCTGGCGGTTACCGCCGACCAGGGCTGATCGTCCTCGGGCGCGGGCGCCTGTAACGGTTTGGAGGCCTCGGCCTGTTTTTCCGCGCTCGGCTCGGCAGCGGGGGCGTTCTCGTGGCTGCTCGTCTGCGTTTGGCCCTGAGTCTCCGCCTCGTTACTTTGCGCTTCGGCCTTCGCGTTATCGGCGTTTGCGTTATCGGCTGGCTTGTCCGCGTTCAGCGAGGCGTCATCGGCCGGTGTGGGCGTCGCCGATGCGTTGTCGCTCTCGCCCGGTCTGGCCTGCGCCGCGGCCTGGCTGTCATCGGCTGTGCTCGTGGCGCCATCCGATTGCCCCTGTGCGCTACCGGCCTGGTTGGCCTCATCTTCGCCATCGGCGTTCTGGGACTCGCCGTTCTGCGAATCGCTGGCGCTCTTGTTGCGATTGCGCCCACCACGACGCCCGCGTCCGCCGCGCCGACGACGGCGGCGGCCGCCGCCTTCGTTATTGCTGTCGGTGCTCGTGTTGTCGGCGTTGTCGCTGGTGTTTTCGGCCGCGCTCTCGGTGGCCGCTTCGTCCGTCGTATCGTTGGTCGCCGCCTGCTGGGTGGCGTCCTCCGGCTTCGGCTCGTTATTGGCCGCCGCCTTGGGCTTCGACTGCTTGGCGTCGTCTACGTTTTTCGTCGGCGCGGACTTGTCTTTCTTTTGTTCGTCCTTCGAGGCGTCGTCGCCCTTGGCGTCGTTCGCCTTGTTCTGCGCGGGCTTTTTATCCTTGGGCTTATTGTTGCCGCCGTCGCTGCGCTTGTTGGCGTTATCGTCGTTCTTGCGCGTGTTGTTCGACTTGTTCTGGTTGTTCTGGGCGTTTTCGTTGTCGCTGTTGTCGTTATCGCCTCGGTTGTTACGCCGATTGCGTCCGCCGCGGCGCGAACGCTTGTTGGCGTTGTTGCCGCTATTGTTGTCGCTGTTGTTCTGGTTGTCGTTCGAGCGATTACCGCGCCGTGGCTTGGTCTTGCGCGCGCCCTCGTTGCGATCGCCGCTATCGTCGCGCTTGTCGGCGCTGCTATCGCGCGCCTGTGACTGGCTGCTGTCGGTGCTGGCCGCGGTCGTCGTGGTGGCGGGGCGGGCGTCGCCGGCGAAGATACGGCGCAGTGCATCCCAGAGTTGTTGCCAGGGCGTCATGACGGCCGTAGGCGGCGCAGCCGGTGCCTCGGCGGCGGGTGCCTTGCGTTCGATGACCGGGGCGTCGGGACGGGCGACCCGCTTGACCGCCGGTTCTTCGCGCGCGGTCGCGGCGGCGCTGTGATCCGGCTCGACCGGTTTTTCGATCTCGACGTGGGTGTCCAGACGATAGCTGGTGGCGTCGTTGGCGTCTTCGGAAAGCTGGTCGCCGCGCACACGCTTGATTTCGTAGTGCGGGGTTTCCAGGGTGTGGTTCGGCACCAGGGTGACCTGGGTGCCCGAGCGTTTTTCCACGCCGGCGATATCGTCGCGTTTTTCGTTGAGCAGAAAGCTGGCGACCGCGATCGGCAACTGTACGATCACGCGGCCCGTGGCCGGCTTCATTGCTTCTTCCTCGAGCAGGCGCAGAATCGATAGCGACAGCGATTCGACGCTGCGAATCGAACCGCGGCCCAGGCAGCGCGGGCAGGCCTGCGAGGAATATTCCGACAGCGACGGCTTGAGGCGCTGACGCGACATCTCGAGCAGGCCGAAGCGCGAGATGCGCCCGATCTGAACCCGCGCGCGGTCCGCCTTGGCGGCCTGCTTGAGACGGTTTTCCACCTCGCGCTGGTTCTTGTTGTTCTCCATGTCGATGAAGTCGATGACCACCAGCCCGCCGAGATCGCGGATACGCAGCTGGCGGGCGACCTCATCAGCCGCTTCGAGATTGGTGTTGAAGGCGGTTTCCTCGATGCCGCCGCCCTTGGTGGCGCGCGCCGAGTTGATATCCACCGAGGTCATCGCTTCGGTATGGTCGATGACGATCGAGCCGCCGGAGGGCAGGGTGACCTCCCGTTCGAAGGCGCTCTCGATCTGGGATTCGACCTGGAAACGCGAGAACAGCGGCGTTTCGTCGGTGTAGTGCTTGAGCTTGTTGAGGGCATGCGGCATGACCTGCTGCATGAACTCGCGCCCGGTTTCGTAGATATCGGCCTGGTCGATGAGCACTTCGCCGATATCGTCACGCAGGTAGTCGCGCAGCGCGCGAATGATGACGTTGGATTCCTGGTAGACCAGGAACGGCGCCTTGCGCGCTTCGGCGGCGTCGTTGATCGCCTTCCAGACCTGGACCAGATAATCCAGATCCCATTGCAGCTCTTCGGCGCATCGACCCACGCCGGCGGTGCGCACGATCACGCCCATGCCGTTGGGGACCTGAACTTCGTTGAGCGCTTCGCGCAGCTCGTTGCGGTCCTCGCCCTCGATACGCCGCGACACGCCGCCGGCGCGCGGGTTGTTGGGCATGAGTACCAGATAGCGCCCGGCGAGGCTCACGAAGGTGGTGAGTGCGGCACCCTTGTTGCCACGCTCCTCTTTTTCCACCTGGACGATGATCTCCTGACCTTCGGACAGCGCATGCTTGATGCTGTCCTTGCCGTTACCACCGTTGTTGTTCTTGTTGAAGTAGTCCTTGGCCACTTCCTTGAGCGGCAGAAAACCGTGCCGATTGCCGCCGTAGTCGATGAAGGCGGCTTCGAGGCTCGGTTCGACACGCGTCACGCGGCCCTTGTAGACGTTGGCCTTGCGCTGTTCGCGGCTGCCGACTTCGATATCTAGATCATGGAGTTTCTGGCCATCGACGATCGCCACGCGCAGCTCTTCGGGCTGCGTGGCGTTGATCAAAATGCGTTTCATTCGAATGGATCTCGACTGGCGCTCGACTGCCCGAGAGTGTGAGCGGCGCGCGCAAACAGGCGCCGGCCGCCGGCGTACCCGTGTTGTCGCAGCCGGTTATGGCGGTAGCGATCACGTGGTGCACAGCAGCAATCAGACAGGAGCACATGGATAAATAAATGACTCTTAGCGGAAACACGCTGGTCGCCGGGGCGCATGCTAGGCTTGCCCTGCTTTATTTTCAGCGTGTGACAAATGACTGTCAGTCGGTGATTGCGTACCCGCGCGGGAAAGGCGTCGGCGGACAGGTCAATCAACCCGACCTTGGGAGTGTAATCTGACTACGGCACCCGCTCAAGTTCGCTATGTCCGTGTCGATCATAACGACGCCGACATGCGACTCGACAATTTTCTGTTGCGTACCTTTCGCAACGTTCCGAAATCGAAGGTCTATCGCATCATTCGCAGCGGCGAGGTGCGCGTCAACCGCGGCCGGGCGAAACCGGGGACGCGCCTGAACGAAGGCGACGAGATCCGGCTGCCGCCGGTGCGTCAAAAGGAAAAGCCGGGCCCCGGGCGCCCGCCCGACGCACTCATCGCCAAGACACGTGCGGCGTTGATGCTCGAACGCGACGATCTGCTGGCGTTCAACAAGCCGGCGGGCCTGGCGGTGCATGCCGGCAGCGGCCTGCGCTTCGGTCTGATCGAGGTGCTGCGTGTGGCGCGCCCCGGCGAGTATGTAGAGCTCGTGCACCGGCTCGACCGCGCCACCAGCGGCTGTCTGCTGGTGGCCCGCTCGCGCGCGGCCCTGGATGCGCTGCGCGCCGGCCTCAACGATGCCAGCGCGACCAAACGCTATCTGGCGCTGGTCGATGGCCACTGGGAAGCCGGCGCGGTGGAGGTCGATGCGCCGCTGTCGCGCGATGTGGAGCGGGGCGGCGAACGCATGGTCACGGTGGACCCGAGTGGCGGCAAGGTGAGCGTGTCGCGTTTCGAACCGATCGCCTTTTATGACGATGCCACATTAATGTCTGTGCGCATCAAGACCGGACGCACCCATCAGATTCGCGTTCACGCCGCGCACTGCGGGCATCCAGTGGCCGCCGATGACAAGTATGGCTCCAATCAGCGCGCGCGGCTGTGGCAGGAGCGCGGGTTAAAGCGCATGTTCTTGCATGCCGAACATATCGACATGCCATACGACAACGACACACTGCAGCTCGACGCGCCGCTGGCGAATGACTTGCAACAGATACTGGATCGGCTGGATAAGGCGTAATGAAGCGATACGAACTGCTGGTATTCGATTGGGACGGCACGCTCATGGACTCGGCCGGCGAGATCGTGGCCGCGATGCAGAACGCGATTCAGGAGATCGGCCTGCCGGAGCGCTCGCCGGACCGCATGCGTGAACTCATTGGCCTGGGTCTGGACGATGTGCTGGCCCGGCTGTTTCCCGAACTCGACACCCAACGCGTACGCGCGCGCCTGCACGCCTACCGCGCGCGCTATGGCATGAAGCGCAGCGCCGCCGAGCTGTTTCCGCCCGTGCGTGGGGCGCTGGATACACTGAAGGCCCGCGGTTTCACCATGGCGGTAGCGACGGGCAAGAGCCGGCGCGGGCTCGATTCGGCCCTGCGTTCGACCGGTACCGAAGGGTATTTCCGCTGGACCCGCTGTGCCGACGAATCCACGCCCAAACCGGCCCCGGACATGCTTGAAGAAATTCTGCTGTGGTCGGCGACCGTGCCCGAAAATGCGCTGATGATCGGCGATACCGAATACGATGTCGCCATGGCCCGCGCCGCGGGCGTGGATGCGATCGGTGTCGGCTGTGGCGTGCACGATGCCCAGCGCCTGCGCCGGGCCGGGGCGATCGAGGTGCTCGACAGTGTCGAGACGCTACCCGAGTGGTTGGCGTGCGAACGGCGTAGCGCCTAGGGAAGCACTGCACAACCTGTCGTGGTCGCGCCGGCGTGCTTTGCGCGTGATTGACAAGGAAGTGAGAGCGTAGCGTGCTCGTTGCACGGTAGCGAACACTGACGCCGATCAAGCGCGCGCAAAGCCCCGGCCCGCAAGGGGTTCGGCCTCAAATGCGCCGCGACGGCGTTGCCGAGCTTGACCTGCCAATGAGGCAGGCGCTGCGCTCGGACGCCTTGTCGCAATGCATTTGACCTTGAAAGTCTTTCCAGGGCGAACGCGAGCCGCGAGACGTTATGCAGAGCTTCCCTAGGGAATCTCGACGCCGGCCTGTTCGAGCATTCGGCACAGCGCGATCAGTGGCAGGCCGACCAGGGTCGACGGGTCTTTCGTTTCGATCGACTCGACCAGACTGATGCCCAGGCCTTCGGACTTGATACTGCCGGCGGTGGCGGTCACGTCTTCGGCGGCCACATAGCGCGCGATCTGGGCATCGCTAAGTTCGCGAAAGCGTGTGGTGACCGTTTCTACCTGGGCGCGCGGCGTCTCGAAGTTGGGAGCGCATACGCACAGCCCGGTATGGAAATAAACGGTCTTGCCGGATTGTCGGCGCAGTTGCGCGCGCGCTTTTTCCGGGGTGCCCGGCTTGCCGAGAATGTCGCCCTCGACATCGGCGACCTGATCGGAGCCGATCACGATGGCCTCCGGCCAGTCGTCGAAAATGGTGCGCGCCTTGGCGATGGCCAGGCGCTCGGCCAGCGCGGCCGGGGCCTCGCCAGCGCGCGGGGTTTCGTCGATATCCGGCGAGGTGGCTTCGAAGCGAATTCCCAGCTGTCTCAGCAGCTGGCGGCGCCAGGGCGAACTGGAGGCGAGGATGATCGGTGCAGGGCGGTGCGAGGCCATGACATATCCTTGGTCGGCGAAGCGCGAAGGATAAACGATCGACACGCCTTTACGCTTTACTCAGACGAGCGCGAATGGGCGTGCGGGCGCCGAAATGCTTTGACTTGGCGGCCCTTCGCCCCTATTATCGCGCGCCATGAACACGCCCCGAGCGCTGGTATCACGCGTCGATTACCGTCGACTTGCCACACAGCAGGGGCGTATCGAAGGTTGTCTCGATCTGGTTCGTCTGGATCGGGTCGCGGCCGAGACGATCGATGCCGGCAGCGAGCCGGTGGTGGTCGACCTCGTGTTTCGGGAGGATGCGCAAAGACGTGTCCATGTCGAGGGCGATATCAGCACGACGCTGCGGCTGGAATGCCAGCGTTGTCTGAATGCTTTCGATCAGCCGATGAACGTTGACGTGGCCGGCGTGGTGGTCGGCGACGATAGCGCTGCTGCAAACGTGCCGCGCGAATACGAGCCGGTGCTGGCCGATGGCGATATGCTGGATGTGCATGCGCTGGTGGCCGACGAGTTGCTGTTGGCGCTGCCGAGCGTAGCCCGCTGCAGCCGGCCGGAGTGCACGGCGCAGTATGTCGATCACGACATGCCGCGCAGTGACGAACAAGACGATGAACGACGCAACAATCCGTTCGCGGTGCTGAGTCAGCTCAAACGCGACGATTGACGATTTTCGACAACGCTGGAAGACATAGAACGCCATGGCCGTCCAAAAGAACCGCAAATCCCGTTCGAAGCGCGATAAACGTCGCAACACGCACGCCAGCATGAACCCGCCGACGCTGTCGATCGACCAGACGACGGGCGAGACGCATCTGCGTCATCACGTCACGCGCGATGGTTTCTATCGTGGTCGCCGGGTCGTCAATACCGGCGACGACATTTAAAGATCGAATGATGTCCGGGGCTTGATTGCCCCGGATTTCGATTGATGACGCGTATCGCAGTCGACGCCATGAGCGGCGACCACGGCGCCCCTGTGGCCGTGGATGCTGCCGTGGCGAGCTTGCATGCCCACCCCGATCTGGAAATCGTTCTGGTCGGGGATACCGAGATGCTCAATCGCCAGATTGCGCGCCAGAAGAATGCCGACTTCGGCAGTCGTCTGGCCGTGCGTCATGCCGGCGAAGTGGTGGGCATGTCGGAGTCGCCTGCGCGCTCTCTGCGCCAGAAAAAAGACTCCTCGATGCGCGTGGCCATCAATCTGGTCCAGGCCGGCGATGCCCAGGCCTGCGTGTCTGCCGGCAATACCGGCGCGTTGATGGCGACCGCACGTTTCGTGCTCAAGACCCTGGCCGGCATCGACCGTCCGGCGATCGTGTCGCCGATTCCTTCGCGGCGCGGGCATACACTGATGCTCGATCTGGGCGCGAACGCCGAATCCACGCCCGAACAGCTTTTTCAGTTCGCGGTAATGGGCGCGGTGCTTGCCGAGGCGGTGCACGGCGTGGAAGAACCGCGCGTGGGGCTGCTCAATATCGGCGCCGAGGAAATCAAGGGTAACACCCAGATTCAGCAGGCCGGCAAATTACTCGGCGACAGCGAGCTCAACTATATCGGCTTCGTCGAAGGCGACGATATCTATATCGGCGATGTCGACGTGGTGGTCTGTGACGGCTTCGTGGGTAATGTCGCCCTCAAGACCAGCGAAGGGCTGGGCAAGCTCATCGCCCAGTTCCTGCGCGAGGAATTTTCGCGCAATGCACTCACCCGCAGCGCGGCATTCTTTGCCATGCCGGTGCTCAAGGCGTTTCGGCGCCGCGTCGATCCGCGCCAGTACAACGGCGCCACCTTCATCGGCCTGCAGGGTACGGTCATCAAATCGCACGGCGATGCCGATGCGGTGGCCTTTGCCAGCGCGATCAATGTCGCACGCGTGGAAGTCGAACAGCAGGTTCCGGAGCGTATCCGCACGCTGCTCGCCCACAACCTCGGCGAATAAGTCCTGAATTTATCGACCGTCGCTGGCGCGCAGGCCGCGCCGGCATGGTCGTTGTGCGAATCGATTGCGTGTGATCGATTGATTTGCTGCCCCCGTATCCTTATATCCTGCGTATAGAAAATGGATCCGATGCCGATCAAGTCTCTAGAGGGACGCGCCGGCAAGCCGAGGTAGGGGCCCAATGAGTCAGTCCGACAAACCCAAGCCGACGGTGGAAGACGAAGGCGAGGCCGTTGTCGAAACCAGTCGGCCCAAAACCAAGCAGCCGCCGCTGTACAAGGTGGTCATGCACAACGACGATTTCACGCCGATGGAATTCGTCGTTGAAGTCTTGATGACGTTTTTCAATCTCAACCGCGAGCAATCGGTACAGATCATGCTGACCGTTCATACGCGGGGCAAGGCGGTGGCTGGTACGTTTACGGCTCAGATAGCCGAGACCAAGGTGGCGATGGTCAACGATCACGCACGCGCCCACCAGCACCCGCTGTTGTGTACTATGGAAAAAGCCTGATTTTCGAACCACTCACGGGACACGATCAGGCCTCAATCGAACCAAGGTTCGGGGACGCAAAATGCTGAGCCAGGAACTTCAAACCGCTCTGGACGCTGCCTTCATGGTGGCGCGACGCCAGCACCACGAAATGCTGACCGTCGAACATCTGCTGATGTCGCTGCTGGACAACCCGGCGGTGGCCGAGGTGCTGGAAGCGGTCAGCGCGGATATTTCGCGCCTGGAACGCGAACTCAAAAGCTATATCGATACCCACGTGCCGGTCGTGCCCGCCGGCGAAGATCACGAAGTCCAGCCCACGCTGGGTTTTCAGCGCGTGCTTCAGCGTGCGGTCTATCACGTGCAGTCGTCGGGCAAGAAAGAGGTGACCGTGGTCAATGTGCTGATCGCGATCTTCTCCGAACAGGAATCCCATGCCGTCTATTTGCTCAATGAGCAGGATGTGACCCGGCTGGACGTGGTCAATTACGTCTCCCACGGCGTGTCGAAATCCGGTAGCGAAGGCGAGCAGGCCGGCCCGAGCACGGAAAAGGCCGCCGAAGAAGGCGGCGAAGCCGGCAAATCCCCGCTCGAACAGTATGCGACCAATCTCAATCGCAAAGCGGCCGAAGGCGATGTCGACCCGCTGATCGGTCGCGATCACGAAATCGAACGCGTGGTCCAGACGCTGTGCCGGCGGCGCAAGAACAATCCGTTGCTGGTCGGCGAAGCCGGCGTGGGCAAGACCGCGATTGCGGAAGGCCTGGCACGCATGATCGTCGATGGCGAAGTGCCCGACGTACTGGGCAAGAGCGTGATCTATGCGCTCGATCTGGGCGCATTGATCGCGGGCACCAAATACCGCGGCGATTTCGAAAAGCGCCTAAAGGGCGTGCTCGCCGAACTGGAAAAACAGGATGGCGCGGTACTGTTCATCGACGAGATCCACACCATCATCGGCGCCGGCGCGGCCTCGGGCGGCGTGATGGACGCCTCGAATCTGCTCAAGCCGAAACTGGCATCCGGCGAGTTGCGCTGCATGGGCGCGACCACCTATCAGGAATTCCGGGGTGTGTTCGAAAAGGATCGTGCGCTTGCGCGCCGCTTCCAGAAGATCGACGTGCCCGAGCCGAGCGTGGCCGATACCGTGCAGATTCTGCGCGGACTCAAGAATCGCTTCGAGGAACACCATCAGGTGCGCTATACCCAGCCGGCGCTGGAAGCTGCGGCCGAACTGTCGGCACGCCATATCAATGATCGGCATCTGCCGGACAAGGCCATCGACGTAATCGACGAGGCCGGTGCCCGGCTGCGCCTGCGGCCCTCGGGCAAGAAGCGCAAGACCGTCCAGGTACGCGATATCGAGGACATGGTCTCGCGGATCGCCCGGATTCCGTCCAAGACCGTGTCGCGCGACGATCGCGATGTGCTCAAGACGCTCGAACGCGATCTCAAGCTCGTGATCTTCGGCCAGGACGAAGCGGTCACCTCGCTTGCCAGTGCGATCAAGATGTCGCGCTCGGGGCTGGATAACCGCGACAAGCCGATCGGTTCGTTCCTGTTTGCCGGCCCGACCGGCGTGGGCAAGACCGAGGTCACCCGTCAGCTGGCCCTGCATCTGGGCGTGGAACTGGTGCGCTTCGACATGTCCGAATACATGGAACGCCATACCGTGTCGCGTCTGATCGGCGCGCCGCCGGGCTATGTCGGTTACGACCAGGGCGGTCTGCTCACCGAAGCGGTCAACAAGCAGCCGCATTCGGTGGTACTGCTCGACGAAATCGAGAAAGCCCATCCGGATATCTTCAACCTGCTGCTGCAGGTGATGGATCACGGCAAGCTTACCGACAACAACGGACGCGAGGCGGATTTCCGCAACGTGATTCTGGTAATGACGACCAACGCGGGCGCCGAGGCCATGGCCAGCCGCGGCATCGGTTTCAATCCGAGCGACAGCAGCTCGGACGGCATGGAAGCGATCCGCCGTGGCTTTACACCCGAGTTCCGCAACCGGCTGGACTCGATCATCCAGTTCCAGCCGTTACAGGGCGAAGTCATCGAGCGGGTGGTCGACAAGTTCATCCTCCAGCTGGAAGCCCAGCTCGAAGCACGCGGCGTTGGCCTGACGGTCGAAGCCGAGGCACGGAGCTGGCTGGCCGAGCGCGGCTACGATGTGAAAATGGGCGCACGGCCAATGGCCCGCGTCATCCAGGATCACATCAAGAAGCCGCTGGCCGAAGAGCTGCTGTTCGGCCGACTGGCCAATGGCGGTCAGGTGGTGGTTCGCGTCAACGACGATGCGATCGAACTCGATATCTCGTCGCGGGAAACGGCCGAGGCCTGATCCAGCGCGCGAACGAACCTTAATAAAGTGTTGTAAGGCCCGGTTCTACCGGGCCTTTTTTTTATAGTATGGGCGATCGCTCGGGAAGAGCATACTTGTCCGCGAATGAACGCGAATTAACGCAAATAAGTTGGTTAAGCGGGCATTGGCTTCACTGTTTCAGCGTGCTTCTCAAGGCGATACTTATCGCCGTATGTAGCGGTTCATCTTTCCAAATTCGCGTTTATTGGCGTTCATTTGCGGACTGATTCGACTTGATATGCGCTCGCGACCCGCTGCCAGAACCAATGATGGTAATCCGGTTTTCGGCTTAGGATAAATAGATATTACAAGCGCTTAGGATCCGATCATGATGTGTCGCTTCATGTAGAAGCGTTTTCCCATTCCATGAATGACCGTGATCCATAAAGACAATGCTTGCGTTTTAAGCTAGAAAAATTGCCAAATACATTCAATAAGGCAATGGTTTCAATGGAAATCGCGGGATCGCGTGGTGAGTTTTCCGAGCCGGGCGCTGTCGTCGACGATATGCCGGGCCACGCAATGGGTCACCGGGCCCTGGCGCTGCATGATGCCGTTGACGCGTAGCAACCGGGCACTGGTGACGGCTACGCGATAGCGCGCCAGCAGATCGCGATGCACGACCACGTTCACGCAGCCGGTTTCGTCTTCGAGGGTGACGAAAGTCGTGCCCTTGGCGCTGCCGGGACGCTGGCGAATGGTGACCAGACCGGCGACATGGGCGGGTCGGCTGTCGGCCAGGTCGTTGAAATCGCGGGCCGTCAGCACGCCCTGACGTGTCAGCGCGGCACGCAACAACGCCAGTGGATGGCGGCGCAGGGTCAGGGCCGTACTGGCATAGTCGGCCACGATTTCGTGGCCTTCTTGGGGTTCGGGCAGTACGACGTCGGGTTCGCTGGGTTCGATGCCGGCAAACAGATCGCCATGGGCACGGGCGCCTGCGATTTGCCATTGCGCCTGATGACGATGGCCGGCCAGCGCGCGTAGCGCATCGGCGCGGGCCAGGGCATCTCGCGCGCGACGATCCAGGTTGGCGCGCTCCACCAGATCCGGAATCTGGCTGAACGCGCGTGCCTGACGCGCGGCCACGATTCGTGCGCCGGCCTCGGGGGACAAACCCTTGACCAGGCGCAGGCCGAGCCGTAGTGCAATACGGCCCGTGGGCTCGTTTTCGAGCGTGCAATCCCAGTTCGAGTGACAGACATCGACCGCACGTACGTCCACACTGTGGCGCTTGAGGTCGGCCACGATCTGGGCCGGGGCATAGAAGCCCATGGGCTGGCTGTTGATCAACGCGGCCGCAAAGGCCGCGGGATAGTGGCATTTGATATACGAAGAGACGTAGACCAGCAGGGCAAAACTCACGGCATGGGATTCGGGAAAACCATAGCTGCCGAAGCCTTTGATCTGTTCGAAGATGCGATCGGCGAATTCCTCGGCATAGCCGTTGGCGCGCATGCCGCTTTTCAAGCGTTCGCGCCAGGGTTCGAGCCCGCCTTTTCTCTTCCAGGCCGCCATCGAGCGCCGCAGGCCGTCGGCTTCGCCGGCACTGAAATCGGCCGCGACCATGGCGATCTTCATTACCTGTTCCTGGAAGATCGGTACGCCGTGGGTGCGTTCGAGCACGCTGCGCAAGGCTTCGCTGGGGTAGTGAATCTCGTCGGGTTTTTTCTCGCGATTGAGCAGATAGGGATGAACCATGCCGCCCTGGATGGGGCCCGGGCGTACGATCGCGACCTCGACCACGAGATCGAAAAACCGTTGCGGACGCAGCCGCGGCAGCATGGTCATCTGCGCACGGGATTCGATCTGGAATACGCCGATGGTGTCGGCCGCCGAGATCATGTCGTAGGTGGGCTTGTCCTTGCCGGGGATGGTGGCCATGGTCAGTCGACGATCGTAATGACGTTCGATGAAGGCGAAGCAACGGCGCAGACAACTGAGCATACCGAGCGCGAGCACGTCGATTTTCATCAGTCCGACCGCTTCCAGATCGTCCTTGTCCCACTGGATGATGGTGCGATCGGGCATGGCCGCTTTTTCGACCGGTACCAGTTGTTCCAGCGGTACGTCGGAGAGCACGAAACCGCCAACATGCTGGGATAGATGACGCGGAAAGCCGATGAGCGTATCCACCAGCATCAGGATGCGTTCCAGATCGTGGTTGTCGATATCCATACCGCGTTCGTCGAGCTGGGCGGCCAGGCTGCCGTCGTCGCTGCGCCGTGACAGCGCGCCGGCGAGGGTATCGATCTGGTCGACGCTCAGGCCCATGGCGCGGCCGACATCGCGCATGGCGCTGCGCGGCCGGTAATGGATGACGGTGGCCGCAAGCGCGGCCCGCTGGCGGCCGTATTTGCGATAGATGTACTGGATGATTTCTTCGCGGCGTTCGTGCTCGAAGTCGACATCGATATCCGGTGGTTCGTTGCGTTCGTGCGAGATGAAGCGCTCGAAGAGCATGTCGTGGCGCAGCGGGTCCACTTCGGTGATGCCCAGACAGAAACACACCACCGAATTGGCGGCCGAGCCGCGCCCCTGGCAGAGAATGCCGCGTCGGTTGGCCTCTTCGACGATGTCGTGCACGGTCAGAAAATAATGCGGATAGTTCTTTTGCTCGATCAGCGCGAGTTCGTGCGCGATCTGTTTGCGTATGGCGGTATTCGGGCCTTCGGGCCAGCGTCTGCGACAGCCTTTGTCCACGAGCGCGCGCAGATGATCGAGTGCGGTCCGGCCCTGGGGCACCACTTCGGATGGATAGTCGTAGCGGATCTCGCGCAGGGAAAAACGGCAATCGGCGGCGATACGCAATGTCGCAGCCAGCGTGTGTTCGGGATAGAGCGCGGCCAGCGTCGAGCGCGGGCGCAGATAGCGTTCGCCGTTGGCGAACAGGGCCTGGCCGGCGTTGTGTACGGTTGTGCCCAGGCGCAGGGCGGTAAATACATCCTGTAGCGCCCGCCGGGCACGCCGGTGCATGTGCACATCGCCGACCGCGACCAGCGCCAGTCCGTAGTGAGCCCGCAATTCATCGAGACGCCGGTAGTGGGAGCGATCGCCGGCGCGCCGGTGCAGGGCCAGGGCAATATGCGTTTTGCGCGGGTAGGTGGTAGCCAGCCAGCCCAGCAGTGCATGCAGCGCAGGTGTGGGCGAACAGTCGTAATCGGGCAATACGAGTATCCGGCAGTCGGAGAGCGTAGCCGCCTGCAGATCGGCCAGACCGATACGGTAATGGCCCTTGGCCACGCGCTGGCGGGCATCGGTGATCAGACGACACAGGCGTGTATAACCGTTGCGATTGCGTACCAGCAGGATCACGGTCACGCCCTCGTCGAGGGTGAAACGGCTGCCCAGAATCAGATCAATGCCACAGGCTTCGGCGCTTTGCAGGGCGCGTACCGCCCCGGCCAGGCTGCATTCATCGGTGAGTGCAATCGCCTGGTAACCGAGTTCGGCGGCATGGGCGACCAGTTCCTCGGGCGTGGAGGCGCCGCGCTGGAACGAAAACGCACTCACGCAACACAGCTCGGCATAGCCGAGCGCGCTCATCCGAACAGCCCGTGCAGGTAATAAACAGGGGCATCGCCGTGCTGGGCATGGGCGAGATCGCGATAAACCCAGAGCAGGCGCCCCTGGCCATCGCGGGCGCGAAAATAATCGCGCCGGATACTGTGCTGCCACCAGCCGGTTTCGATACGTTCCGGGCCGGCGATCAGGGTTAGATCGGCCGGGGCGCGTTCGGGCGCGTCGAGCAGCCACATCGGGCGTGGGGCCGTGGTCGGCGTATGGGCCGGCGCCGGTCGGTCGTGGCGCGCGCTGGCCTGTTCGGGGCGATGATCGTCTAGCGCATACAGCCAGCCGACCGCGTCGTGACCCAGCCGCGCCCGCAACCGATCGAGCACAGCCGGCCATTGTTCGATGCCGGCGGCGTCGGTATCGCGCCAGAGGCTGTTCTGGTCGTATTCGAAACGCCGCAGCCGGTCGCTGGCGACCGCGATTTCGAGCACCGGCGCGGCCAGCGTGACCCGAGCCAGGCGTTCGTTGGCCACGCGCTCGAGATGGGCGGCGTCACGCGCGGGGGCGGCCAGGCGTAGCAGCAGGCGCGTGGGCGGCAGATCGTCGTGGATGAGCTTGAGTTGCAGGGTCTGGATCGTGGCATCCGCGCCCTGCAGAAAGGCAGCCAGTTCGGCGAATACACGTCGCAGCACGAAGACCAGCCCCTGGGTGGTTTCGACCGCGCCGGTGAGTTCGTGGCGCGTACCGTAACGCTGCGGCAGGGTATAGAAATCCAGACCATGCGGTCGGTGCCCGCGTAGACATTCCAGCGCTTCCAGCGTGGGCTTGCCATAGCGACGCACCAGTGTGGATGGCGGCAGGGCCAGCAGTTCGCCGGCCTGGCGCAGCCCGCTGGCCTTGAGCGATAGCGTGGTCTGGCCATCAAGATCCAGACAGGCCAGCGGCAGCCTGGCCAGGCCTTGTTTGCGATGTTCCTGTGATGGCGCCCGCGCGAAGGCCAGGGCGGCATGCGGGCTGTCGCCCACGCCCAGGGTATAGCGATAGCCCATGCGATCGAGATCGGCACGCACGCGTTCGAGCAGGCATCGGCGCCCGCCGAACAGACGCAGGCTGGCGCCAATTTCGAATACCACCCGCGCGCATTCGATCCGCTCGCTGGCCCGGGCAATATGCACCTGACTGCTGTAATGCCAGGCCCAGCCGCCCAGGCGTTCGAGCGCGGCGACTTCGCCGGCGATATGGCGTGTCAGCACACGCGCATCGGGCAGGCGCATACGTGCATCGGCCAGCAGCATGCCGCGCTGAATGCCCTGTTCGAGCGCTGCCGTGCCGGCGGCCACGACATGGCGTTTGCCGCGCTGTTCAGCCACCACCAGCGTCGGGCTTGTGCCCGGCTGCTGGTTAGTGGCCTCGGCGCGGCTATCGAGCGCCCAGTGGGGGAAACGAAGCGCGAGCCACATGGCGTCCATGCTCGGGGTCGGGAATATCGTTGTCGGCCGCGGCACGCAGCGCTGCCAGATCGGCGTGCGTGTCGGCGAATCGCCATACGGTTTCGCTATCGGGTTGCAGGCCGGTCAGACGCGCGCCCCCCGGGCCACGGCATTTGAGTATCTCGATACGCTGGCCGTCGCGCCCGGCAGTAATCGCCAGACGCAGGGCCGCCGGCGAGCGTTCGGCCGCTGCCCGGATCGGGCGATAGACAAAAACCGGGCAGACTGCTTTTTCGGCGGCCAGCTGCAGACGGCGCAGGGCCGTGGTATCGAAACGATCGCCCCAGACGACGAAGCCGGTAAAAGCATGGGCATGGGCCATCTGTTCCACACACCAGACTTTTTCGCTCTCATCGCGACAGCGCACGAGGGGCAGGCGTGCACAGTCGATACCGGCCTGGGCCAGTGCGGGGGCATGCAGCGTGGCCGGCGGGGCGATGAAGGCGAGCTGACGTTTGGGTTGTTCGGCCATGCGGCGGGCCAGAGCCTGTAACAGCAGGCTCAGTTCGCCCAGCCCGGCGTCCTGGCATAGCAGTTCGGTGACCGCGCCGATCGGGTAACCGCTGCCAGGCAGTTGCGCATCGAGTGCCGACCAGCCGGTCGACAGCGCTGGCAGTTCGGCCTGGCGTGTGGCGCGGTGGACGCCAAAACGCTGCCAGTAGGCTTCATGTTCGGCCAGGCGCTGGGCGCGTGGGTCGGTCGAGGTGTGTTGCGTGTTCATAACTGTATTTATATACAGTTAATACGGCGGTGGCTACCCCGTGCGATGGACCAGATCGGCTATCCCTCCACACACAGGCGTTTGGCCGTGGGACAAAAAACCGGCATGTAGTCCAATGGCCGGGTGGACGCGCCCATCCGTCGATGCCGAGCAGGGGCTGTGCCCGAGCAAGTAGGTTGTCCGCCAATGAACGCGAAGACACGCGAATAAGGTGAAAGACAGATCGATCGAGCCGGGCCGGCGCTACAGCGACGCGTGCTGAGTCGTCATGCGAGCGAGCAGGCATCCTATCTGTCAATGGATGCGAACAAGCGCACACAAGGCTGAAGGCCACGCGCTCTAAACGCGCGTGAGCTGCTGTTCACGCCGTATGAGGCACTGCGTGCCTAACAACAAATCCGTTAGGCAGCGCTTGCCCTGGCAGCGTGCGCTATCGTGCGCCGTCGCGGGCCAGCGTGGCCAGGATATGGCCCTGGGCATCGATCAGCACCAGGGTATCGCCGTGGATTTCGGCGTGCTGGGTGCGTTCGAGGGCATGCGTGAAGGCGTTTTCCATATCCATGCGCTGGTCGCAGTAGCGCCGGGTGCTGGCCAGCGAATCGAAGCGCAGGGTGTCGTCGCTGCCACTGTAGCGGCCATTGACCCGATTGCAGCCGGTAAAACCTTCGAGACGCTGGTTGGCATGCATCAACAGATAGGGCGTACGCGCCATGTCCTGGGTATCAACGGGCTGACCGTCGAGTTGGGCAAGCTGCCACTTCGTATCGGCCAGTTGCACGAAGGTCGGTGTGCCCGCGCAGCCGGTGAGCACGGCGACGATGAGCAAACCCAGAACATGAAAACGGATAGCGCGCATAGAACCTCGTGATGCAGTGGTAGTGCACCTGGGTATTGTACGTTCGCCCGGACGCGCCCGCATCGCGACATTGTGGCATGGCGTAGAATTGCGCGGCATTCTCGCACCCGCGGATTCTTTGGTGAGCGATCTTTCTTCTACTCGCGCCAGCAGTGGCGCGCTGCGCCGCCAGCTGTTCGCCCAGACCTGGCCGATGGCGATCGGTGTGATGTCGCTGCTGGGCTTTCAGCTGGTCGACTCGGCTTTCGTCGCGCGTCTGGGCACGGTGGCGCTGGCGGCGCAGTCGTTTACGTTTCCGATCACGTTTTTGATGATTGGTGTTCAGGTCGGTCTGGGCATCGCTATCGCTGCGCTCATTTCACGGGCGATCGGGGCCGGCGAGCACGAGCGCGCTCGGCGTCTGGGCAGTCTGGTTGTGCTGGGCGGGGCAACGGTCATCGGTGTTCTGGCGATCGCGCTCTGGCTGTTTCATGTGCCGATTTTCCGGCAGCTCGGCGCTGAAGGCGAAGCGCTCGAACACATCGGTCATTACTGGCCGGTGCAGCTGCTGGCGAACTGGTTCTCCGCGCTACTGTATTTTGGCTACACGCTGTTTCGCGCGCATAACAACACCCGTCTGCCGGGCCTGCTGATGGTCACCACCAGCGGGTTGAACCTGGTGCTCGATCCCTTGCTGATCTTTGGTATCGGTGGCTGGTCCGGTCTGGGGCTGCCGGGTGCGGCCTGGGCTACGGCCGCCGCGTTTGCGATCGGGCTGTTGCTGCTGGGCTGGCGTTTGTCACGACAGAACTGGCTCAGCGCCACCGACCTGGCGGGTGAGACACGTCGCTCCATTGGCCCGTTTTCGGTCATCGCGGGCCCGGCCATGCTCAGCCAGCTCATGCCGGCGCTATCGGCGATGGCGGCGACCGCGCTGATCGCCTCGCTGGGTGAGCAGGCGGTGGCCGCCTGGGGGCTGGCCAGTCGGCTGGAAACCGTATCGCTGATGCTGGTGCTGGGCCTGACCATGTCGCTGCCGCCCTGGCTGGGGCATTGCTACGGCGCTGGCAACTGGCCGCGTATTCGGGCGTTGATGTCGATCGCTTTCCAGACGGTGATCGTCTGGCAGCTGGTGCTGGGCAGCGTCATGGCCCTGGCCGCGCCCTGGGTCGCCGGCGCGTTGTCCAGCGACGCGGTGGTGCGCGAGGCGCTGACCTGGCTGATTCGCCTCATGCTGCCCAGTTATGCCCTGCTGGGGCTGTGCATGCTGGTGGTGTCGGCATCCAACGCGCTGGGCTGGCCGCTGCGCGCGATGATGATTTCGTTCGCCCGCCTGTTCGTGTGCTATCTGCCCTGTATTGCGCTGGGGGTGTGGCTCGGCGGGCAAATGCCCTATGTCGGGCTGGGTGCGGCGCTGGGTAACGCGTTGGCTGGCAGCATGGCCTGGCTGGTGTTCAGACAAAGCATGCAGGGCATGCCCCGGCAAGTACGCACAATCCCGGCACAACCCTCATAGACAGTGGCGATGGGTCTATAGGCCGCTGCGATTGAAATACCCAAAAATGCCGTGAAAAGCGCTTGGGAAGCGCCGAAATATCAACGATCGGGTGCGATCGGAAAAATGTTGCACTGCAGCGATTGAAAACGGAGCAAGTGCGTCAATCGTCTTTCTCAACAGATTTCGTTTTGTCATTCATCCTTGAGGAAGACCCATGTCCAAGAACCGTCGTAACCAACGTCGTAACGCCTTCGTTGCCGGTTTGCTCACGCTGGCCGGTTTCGCCGTGCCCGCGGCAGCCGCCGAGCAGTCACGCCCGGCTCAGGACAACATCACGCCGATGTCGGCCTCGCAAAACGCGATTCTGCGTCATGGCGCAGCCGATACCGATACCCAGGCAAGTGCTACGGCCTCGCAGCAGAGCGTGCCGGCCAGTCGCAGCCAGATCGAAGTGCTCGATCTCAACCATGTCCACCACCCGCGCGTGACGCTGGCAAGTCACTAAGATTTCCTAGCCCACATGCGGGCGATCCGATTCAAGCCCGGCCACGGCCGTAATGCCGTTCATTTAAGCATTGCATAGGGTCGAGGCGGTTCTTGAGAATCCGGCTTTCACTTGTGAAGGCCGGATTTTTTTATGTCGTTACAAGAGCGCCTGTTCGATCTAGACGATCTGCATTCATTCTCTGATCTGAGCACGTTCACGCAGAACATTCCGATCGAATGGGTCGAGTCGGCGTTACACCTGGCGGATAAAGCCACGATCCGGCGACGGCGCCTGCCGTCGGATCAAGTGCTCTGGCTGGTGCTGGGCATGGCGCTGTTTCGTAACGAACCGGTCGCCGAAGTCGCACGCCGTCTCAACATCTGCGCTCGGGGATTGGCCACCGATCATCTATTGGCACCCAGCGGCGTGTCGCAGGCGCGCCAGCGCCTGGGCGGTGCGCCCGTCGAATGGCTGTTTCGCCAGACCGGTGCGACATGGGGCGCCGAACGCTATCCGGGCGACGACTGGCACGCGCTGCAGGTCCTCGCCGTCGATGGGGCCGTGCTGCGCACGCCGGATACACCGGCTTTGCGAGATCACTTCGGTTCCGGAAATACCAGCACAGATCGGCAGACGCCGTATCCGATGATGCGGGTCGCGGCGCTGATGAACGTGCGCTCGCATGTCGTGCTCGACGCCCAGCTCAGCCCGTATCGGCGCAGCGAGATGCGCTTGGCCGAGACCTTCATTGATCGTATCCCGGATCACACCGTCACCTTATTCGACAAGGGTTTCTGGGGCGCCGATCTGTTGTTGCGCGTCGCGGCCGGCACAAAGCGCCACTGGCTCATTCCTG
Organism: Salinisphaera sp. T5B8; assembly: GCF_040361255.1. NCBI lineage: Bacteria > Pseudomonadati > Pseudomonadota > Gammaproteobacteria > Salinisphaerales > Salinisphaeraceae > Salinisphaera > Salinisphaera sp. T5B8. Next base: position 78,247 of record NZ_APNG01000017.1, read on the forward strand.
CGCGCAAGGGCCTGGTCTCGGAAACCATCGCCACCTACAACGATAATGACTGCTTGCTGCGCATGCGCGTGTCGCCGCAGGCGCGCAAGCGTAATCCAGACTTGCCCGAAACCTGGGCTGTCAGGGCCGTAAGCCTGGACGACAAGGGCAAACGCCGGACGGTATTCACCTCGTTGCCCGCAGCGGACTACGGCACCGAGGCCGTCGCCGCCTTGTACCGCGAGCGCTGGGAAATCGAGATCGGCTTCCGTGATATCAAAAGCGCCTTGCAGCACAATGCGCTCACGCTGCGCAGCAAGACCGTGAATCTGGCCTATCAAGAGGTCTGGGGGCTATTGCTGGCCTATAACGTGATCCGTCGGGAAGCCAGCCAAGCAGCCGTCGTGCACGGCCTGGATCCCACGCGGATTCGCTTCAAATTCGCGTATCAATACATCGCAGCACAACTGATCGTGATGGCCGCCGCGCAGCCGCTCTCAAGAACCGGCGCGCGATTATCCGAACTCCGAGCCGGGCTGGCGCAGCTGGGTCTGGACAACCGTTCTCGGCCGGCACGGCCGAGAACAGTCAAGATGTCGAAAACCCGTTATCCCGTCAATAAACGCGCTTCGCCGCTTAAGTGAACGGCATTACGGCCACGGCCGGGCTTTTTCGTGCGGGTATAAAACGCTTGAAGCCGTCGATCGATTGCGCGACATTTGCTGGGGCATTAAAAAATCAAGGAGGAGAGATGTCGAACTCGATTCATGGGCTGGCCCGTGCCAGCGTAGGCCTGGCTCTGATGAGCGCTGCCCTCGTGCTGCCGGCGTTCGCTGCCGAGCAGGGCACGGCCGACGATACAACCATGCCGGCCACCGAACATCAGGCCGATAGCGTACGCAGCCTGCCAAAGGACGCCGCAGGAACGCGTACCGGCGAGCAGGTGCCGCAGGCGGGTGGCATGCCGGCTACCAAGGCGCAAAAGGAAGAGCTCAAGGAAAACGACGCCATGTCGCACGACAAGGCCATGCAAACGGATACGCAAGAAGATGCGACCGATAGCGATACGTCCGAAGGCGCGACCGATCAGTAGCCGCTGTCTATAATCGGCGTTTTCATGCCCGGCTTTCGGCCGGGCTTTTTGTTGAACATCTGCACAATACCGTTTTATCGCCCGATGAGTGCGCCTGCCAGACACAATCCCGAATTACACGATCGCCCGGGCGTGCTGGCGCGGCGCCATGCCACGCGCCTGCGCCACTACTGGCGCAGTCATGGCTGGGCCTGCCACGACAATATCGATCTCGATCTGCTGCGCTGGGGGCTGATCGAAGAAGCCGCGTACAGCACGCGGGCGAGCTGTTTTCTGGTCACCGATGCCGGGCGCGCGGCACTGGGCGATACGGTCGTGCGCAACCGCAGGGCGCGCAGCCACCATGCACAGGTCGTCGACGGCGTCGCCCGCCATCTGGCCGTGCGCGGGCGGCTCGTATTCACGGAACTGTCGGTCCATACCGCCGAGACGGATACCGACAGTACGCGCTGGGCACCGTGCAAGCCGGACGTGTTTTCGCTCACCCGTAGCCTGCGCCCCGATCATCTCGCGCCGCAGGTGCATGAAATCAAGGTTAACCGCAGCGATCTGCTCGGCGAACTGCGTTCGGCCAAGATCGCGCGCTATCGCGAACTGGCTGCCGAGGTATATTTCGTCATCGCCGAAGGCATTGCCACGGCCGCAGAAATACCCTGTGAATACGGCGTGGTGGTCTGGCGCGACGCGGACGGTTTTACGCTCGAGCGCGCCGCGCATCGCCACGACTATCAGTTGGAAACCCGCCACTGGATGGCCATGGCGAGAGCGCGTCCCTTCATGGCCGATGACGACACAGTCCAGCTCTCGTTCTGATCAGCCGATGATTCGAACGATGACGATAGAACCCGTCGCAACACGGCTTGCGTGGACATGAACCGGGCTTCGGCCTGGACCCAACGGCTGCTGGATTCACCCTATGGGCTGGTCTGGCTCGGGCTGCTGTCAGCGGCCGAAACCACGGTCCTGCCGATTCCGATCGAGCTGATCATGGTGCCGTATATGCTCGCCCGTCCGCGGCGGCTATGGTGGATCGCTGCGGTGACGCTGGGCGGTTGTATTGCCGGTTCGCTGATCGGTTACGCCGTGGGCTTTTTCCTGTTCGATACGATCGGCCAGACGGTGCTTGGCTGGCTCGAGGCCGAGCAGGCCTATGCCAGTTTCGAGCAGAGCTTTTCCAACAACGGTTTTCTGGCCATTCTCACCATCGGCGTCACCCCGGTGCCGTTTCAGGTCGCCTTGCTGGCCGCCGGTATTGCCGGTTATTCGCTGCCGTTGTTCGTCGTCGCGGTGGGTCTGGCGCGCGGGCTGCGCTATTTCGGCCTGGCCGTGCTGGTCTGGTGGTTGGGCGAGCGCGCACTGCGGCTATGGCGGCGCCATGCGCTGGCAACCGGCATGTTTGCGTTTGTCGTGATTGCCGCGATTTTCGTTGCCATGCGGTGGCTGGGCGGTCGATAGCGCCTGCATGGCACGCTAGCTCGTGCGCAATCAGATGGCCTGCCAGCTTTATGACCGGCAGGTCATCGTGTCGTACGCCCGCGGTTTGTCGTACAGTGCGTTTTTTAGCTGTACTGCGTTCACGGAGTTCGTATTCATGCTGGCCTTGCCCATGATTTCCTACAAGCGTTTGCCCGGTGTCTTGCTGCTCATCGTGCTGCTGGCATCGTTGACCGGCTGTGGCATCAACAACATTCCGACCTACGACGAGCAGGTCAAGGCGGCCTGGGCACAGGTGGAAAACCAGTATCAGCGGCGTGCCGATCTGGTGCCGAATCTGGTCGAAACGGTGAAAGGGTTCGCCCGCCAGGAGCGCGAAACGTTGACGGCCGTCACCGAGGCCAGGGCGAAGGCGACCTCGATCCAGGTCGACGAGGATATTCTCAACAATCCGCAGAAGCTCGAACAGTTCCAGCAGGCCCAGGGCGAACTCAGCAGTGCGCTGAGCCGGCTGATGGCCGTTTCCGAACGCTATCCCGATCTGAAATCCAACCAGAACTTCCTGGCCCTGCAATCGCAGCTGGAAGGCACGGAAAACCGGATTGCCGTGGCGCGGCGTGATTTCATTCAGGCGGTACAGCGCTACAACACCGAATTGCGGACCTTCCCGGGCCGTATCTGGCATTCGCTGTTGTATAGCGACATGCAGCCGCATGCCAACTTCGAGGCCACGGCCGAAAACGCAGACCAGGCACCCCAGGTCCAGTTCTGATGCGCACCGTGCTGGTCGAGCCGCGCTGTGCGTTATTGCTGGTTGTCGTGCTCTGGTTATGGGCGGGCCTGGCCTGGGCCGCGCCGTCGTTTCCCGAGTTGACCGGGCGGGTCGTCGATAACGCGGACATGATCGACGCGGGCGACCAGCAACAACTCACCGACATGCTCGCTGCCCACGAACAGGCCACCGGCGAACAGCTGGTGGTGGTGACGCTGCCGGATCTCGGCGGCGAGACCATTGACGACTACGGTTACCAGCTCGGTCGTCACTGGGGCATCGGTCAGGCGGGTGAGGATAACGGCGCGCTGCTGCTTGTCGCGAAAAAGGAACGCAAGATCCGTATCGATGTCGGCTATGGTCTGGAAGGTCGACTCACCGATGCGCAGTCGTCGGTGATCATCAACAACATCATCACCCCGGCCTTTAAAAAGGGCGATTTCAGCCAGGGCATCGTCGCCGGGGCCCAGGGCATCATCCGCGTGCTGGGCGGCGATCCGTTTGCCGAGCCCGAACAGCGTTCGCGCGGCGAACAGGGGCGTCCCTCGTTGCTGCGCAGCCTTGGGTTTTTCGTACTGCTGGTGGTCATCATCGCGCTGTTCGGCAGTGGCGGCGGCGGTGGCCGCGGTGGGCGTCGTCGGCGCGGCGCTCTGGGCGTGCCGATTCTCATGGGCGGCGGCTTCGGTGGCGGCAGCAGCGGCGGTTTCGGCGGTGGTGGATTTTCCGGCGGGGGCGGCAGCTTCGGTGGCGGCGGCGCCTCGGGCGGCTGGTAAGGGATTGTCATGACGTTGCTCAATGATCAAGAACGCAATCAGGTCGCCGAGGCCATCACGGCGGTCGAACGCAATACCGATGCCGAACTGGTGACCGTGCTCGCCGAGCGCGCCGACGACTACGCCTATATCCCGCTACTCTGGGCCGGACTGCTGGCGCTGATTCTGCCGGGCGCACTGTTGTTCTTCACCGTGGCGATCGATGCCAGCCTGTTGCTATTGCTGCAATGGGGCGTATTCGTGGTGCTGGCGCTGCTGTTTCGTCTTCCCGGGGTGACGACGCGCCTGATTCCGCGCCATATCCGCCATTGGCGGGCGGCCAATCTGGCCCGGCGCCAATTTCTGGAACAGAATCTGCACCACACCGACGACGCCACGGGCATGCTCATTTTCGTGTCCGAAGCCGAGCGTTATGTGGAAATCATTGTCGATCGCGGCATCTCGGCGCATGTGCCGGACGAGGAATGGCAGTCCATTGTCGAGGCTTTTACCGCGCGTGTTCGTATCGGCGAAACGCTGACCGGTTTCACCGAATGCATTGCCGCCTGCGGCGAGAAACTGGCACAGGCGGTGCCGGCCACGCACGAACGCAACGAGTTGCCCAATCATCTGATCGTGCTCGAATGACGTCAGACGTATCCATGCGAGCCGTTGTCGGACTTAGTTGGTAGACTAGAGCGCTTTTCTGCGACTCGGGCAGGGGGCGACATGACGAACGACAAGCCGTGCGTCGGCGTGATCATGGGCAGTACGTCGGATTGGGAGACCATGAAGGCGGCCCATGCGGTACTCGACGACTTCGGCATAGCCCATGAATGCAAGGTGGTTTCGGCGCATCGTACGCCGGACGTGATGCGCGATTATGCGCATTCGGCCGAGCAGCGCGGGCTGGAAATCATCATCGCCGGTGCGGGCGGTGCCGCCCATCTGCCGGGCATGGTCGCCGCCCAGACGCTGTTGCCCGTACTCGGCGTGCCGGTGAAAAGCCGCGCGCTCAACGGCCTGGATTCGTTGCTTTCGATCGTGCAGATGCCCGGCGGCGTGCCCACCGCGACATTTGCCATCGGCACATCAGGCGCGCGCAACGCGGGCCTGTTCGCAGTGGCGATGCTGGCCAATACGCGGCCCGAATTGCGCCGCGCGCTTTCGGATTTTCGCCAGCAACAGGCCGACAAGGTCGCAAACGACGAGTTGCCCCTATGAGCCGAGCGATTCTTCCCGGTGCCACCGTGGGTGTTCTGGGCAGCGGTCAGCTCGGGCGCATGTTCGCGCTGGCCGCGCGCCGTATGGGCTATCGCGTGCATACCTTTTCGCCCGGTGACGATACGCCCATGGGCCAGGTGGCCGATCGGGAAGCGGTTGGCGACTATGCCGATCTTGACGCCGTGGCCGAGTTCGCCAGTCGGGTCGATGTCGTGACCTTCGAGTTCGAGAACGTGCCTTTCGAGGCAGCGCGCACGGCCAGCGAACACGTGCCGGTGCGCCCGCGCGGCGAAGTGCTGCATACCGCCCAGCATCGCCAGCGCGAGAAGGATTTTCTCCATGGCGCGGGCTTTCCCACCGCACCGTTCGAGCATGTGCCCGATCGCGCTACGCTCGGCGGTGCCCTCGAACGTCTGGGTACGCCGGCCGTGCTCAAGACCGCGGGCTTTGGCTACGACGGCAAGGGCCAGGCCGTGATTCATGCGCCGGAACAGGCCGAAGAGGCCTGGCAGAGTATCGGCGCGGGTGAAGCGGTGCTGGAAGGCTTCGTCGAGTTCGAGCGCGAGATCTCGGTGGTCGCCGCACGGGGTTGCGACGGCGAATTCGCCCATTACGGGGTGACCGAAAATCGCCATCGCGATCATATTCTCGATGTCTCGATTCCGGATCCGGATATCGATCCGAAGATTACGGCCAACGCGGTCGAGATCGCCCGTGGCGTGCTCGAAGCCCTCGATGTGGTGGGCGTGCTCTGTGTGGAGTTTTTCCTGACCCACGACGGCGAGCTGGTGGTCAACGAACTCGCGCCCAGGCCGCATAACTCGGGCCATTTCAGCTTCGATGCCTGCGTGACCAGTCAGTTCGAACAACAGCTGCGTGCGGTGTGTGCACTGCCGCTGGGCGATACGCGCCGCCTGCGCCCCTCGGCAATGGTCAACCTGCTGGGCGATCTGTGGGATAACGGCATGCCGGACTGGCGTGCCGCGCTGGCCGATCCGTCGCTCAAGCTGCATCTCTATGGCAAGGCAGACGCCCGGCCCGGCCGCAAGATGGGCCATATGACGGCCTTCGGCGATGACGGCGAAGATGCGGCGCGCCGGGTGATCGCGGCGCGCGAGGCGCTTACTCGCCGGCCGTAGCCCCCGACAGGCTTAACGAGCAGCTCGAATCGCCAGCCGGGAGATTACCCGGCTGGCCTTTGCGTCGCCGTTCATGCCGTGGTGTTGCCGCGTCGAGCTCGGGCCTGCTATCGCATCGCGGTCGGGATATTCACGCCTGTCGCGCAGCTGCCGTCTTCGTACTCGCTGTCGACCACGTTTTCGATCCATTCGTCGAGTAGTTCGAGTGCTTGTTCGTGGACCACGCTGCGTGCGATCGGCGGCATCCGGGCTTCGACATCGTTCGATCCGACCCTGAACGGCATGATCGACTCATCCGTGCTGCCCGGCTGGATATCGTGCGGGCGCCCGTCCGAACCCGCGCCGGCGGCCGTCGGCGTCTTGCAGATGCCGTAGGACGAATTCACCGGCCGGAAGTAGTCGAGATACAGACCCGTATTCGAGGCCGGGCCGCCTTCGTTATGGCAGTGCGCACAGTTGACCTCGAGATAGCCGCGAATGCGTTGCTCGATATCGGCATCGGAATTGGCCGTCTCACCGCCGTCGCCGGGGACATTGAAGTAGGGAATACGCTCGATCTGGGTCGCGATCATCGTATTCACATCCACGCCCAGATCGGACGGCGCACCGGTGAGCAGATTGTGGTCCGCCCAGTAGGCGATCTGGTTGACGTTGCCGGCTCCCTCGTAGGCATAAGGCTTGTTGAGGTTGCGGGGTTTCGGCCCGATCGGTGCGGCGCCGGCGTCGTTATAGGTGTTGGCGTGGCAGGTCACGCACTGGGACGCATTGGGAATACGATAGCTGTCGGTACTGCCCTGAAGCAGCTCGCCGCTGTGCGCGTCGTTGTAGTTCCAGGACACCGCGGCCGTGCCGCCGCCCTTGGAAAGCCGGGCGATGCGCTTGCCGCTGCCATCGGTTTCCCAGATATAGGGCAGGCCGACCCAGGCAACGCCCTTGTCGTCCTCGCGCTTGATCAGCAGCCGGGTTTCGACGTGACGGGTATTGCCCCCGTCGATGAAGGAAAACGTTTTGGAAATGACCGTGCCGACCGGGAAGTCGTAGGTGGCGTTCACGTCTTCGCTGCCGTCGTGATAGACCGCGGCCTTGCCCTCGGGCATGAACACGAACCGGTATTTGATCGCGTAATCCGAAAACAGGCGTGTATTCAAATCATAGGGCGTGCCGCCGTTACTGTCGGTGCTCGGATCCTGGGGATCGTTGAACAGGTGGTAGCTGGCCAGATCCGGGCAATCGACTTCGGCCAGGGCCTGCCAGTTGATCGCGCCATCGGTTTCACGCCCGCATAGCGCGGCGATCTGTTCCTCGCTCGGTCGGCCGCTGCCCCCCTCGGGCAACGTATAGGTAGCCAGTTGCACGGCCGGCATGCCGGGCAGGGTTTCGCCGAATTGACTCTGGCACTGATGCGGTGTGGCATCGTTATCGGCCAGAAAGTCGGGAATACCGGCGATGACGCCGGGCAGATAATTCGGATCGCCGAGTTGCTCCGGGTCGAGCACGGCATTGAGCGCCTCCAGCCCGGCCAAACCGTGGATATTGGCGAATTCCGGCGCGAGGGGACTGCCGGTATAGCTATTGTTTTCGATACAGATCCACATCGACGGCTTTTTACGCGCATCGCTGTCGTCGAATTTATAGGCGTTGTAACGGTCGGCGATGCCGTTTTCGTCCGCGTCGCCGCAGTTGGCCGGTTTCACGTCGGTACCCTCGAACTGCGGTTTGCCGCGGTCGTTGGTGGGCACGTCAGGCTTTGGGCATTCGTTGGGTCCGTCGTAGACGCCGTCCCAGATGATATCCGCGCCCTGACCGCCGTTCTTCAGGGCAATGATGGTCGGCAGCGCACTGGAGAGATCGCCCTCGGCCAGGGCCGCCAGATCCGGCGGCGGCATGGCATAGCCCGAATTGTCGAAGCTATTGTCGTGGATCGATAGCGCTTCGGTATAGATATCCTGGCGCAGGTCGCCGTCGTCGCCGATCAGCTCGTAGCTGGTAATGAGGATGGCGCCGGTCTGGTGATCGGAGAATTCGTTGTGGTCGACTTCGACCTGATCGTAGGCCAGCGTGATCAGGCCGCTGCCCTTGGGCACCTGCGACACGATCCCGCCGGCGGCGAAGTTCTCGAAATTGTTGTTGCGCGCCACGTTGTGATGCATGCGCGCCTGATAGCCGTACTGGGTGAGATACGGCAGGTCGTAGATGATATAGCCGACCGTGTTGCACTCGGCGATATTGTCGAACATCTCGGCGCGCTGGGTGTTTTCGAATTCGTAACCGGCGACGTTGTACAGCGCGCGGCTGTTCTTGATGATCACATCGTCGCTCTGGCCGACATAAATGCCGGCATCCGAGGCGCCGAGCGACTCCACGTTGTCGAGCAGTACGTTGCTGGCCTGTACCGGATAGATGCCATAGCGGCCATTGCCCGAGTCCGGCTGATAGGGCGCGGGGTTGGCCGCACCGATCGGCTCGGCCGGGCATTCGTAATGGATCGCACTCTGATAATTGTCGGCGCCCACCGGCGTATCGGCGCTCGACCACATGGTACGTACATTGCGATAGGTCACGATATCGGAGCTTTTGATCTTGATACCGTCGCCCGGCGTGTCAGTTACGGTGAGATCGGATACCACCACACCCCGTACGTTGCTGATCAGAAAGCCCTCGGCGGTATCGCTGTTTTCAAACGACAGCACGGTTTCGTCCATGCCTGCGCCCTTGACCGTTACGCCTTCGGTGTTCTGCATCACCAGGCCGGTATTGAATTCGAAAAAGCCGGGCTCGAATTCGATGGTGTCGCCAGGGGCCGCCTCGAAGAAGGCCGCTACGGCATCGGCGGTGGCGTTATCGCCCGGGGCGATGCTGAACAGTCTCGGCGGCGCGGTTTGTCCGCCATTACCCGTATCAGGCGTGTTGCCCGTGGGCGTGAACGAGACGTTCTCGTCATCGTCGTTGCACGCACTCAGTAGCGCGCTCGCGACCAGTAGCAAGGTCGCGATCCGGCAAAGACGGGCTCGAGTGTTCATCATCGCGGTTCCCCCAAGAACGGCTGCTGCGGCACAAACGCCGCCGCTGTATCCATTCATAGCCGAGCATGGCTGGCAGGTACAGCCGAAGGGGCAGGTAAATTTATACCGGCTGGCCGCCAGCGATGTCGAAGCGCCGTGCGCGTGTGCGCGTCAGTAGCGCGACGAACGATGGATCAGGCGAACCAGTGAACTGCGACTGGTGACCCCGAGTTTTCGGTACACGCGATACAGGCGATTGGATACGGTCGAAGGCGCCAGATGCAGCTCCCGGCCGATATCCTTGAAGGTCATGCCGCGGCAGATGGCCGCCACGATCTCGCGGTCACGGCTTTGCAGGGCGTCGAGCGGGTTCGCGCGACGGACGACGATACAGAACAGATCGCCCAGCGGTTCGTTTTCGATATGCAGATCGTTACATAGGCAGGATTCGCCGGGCGGCGGCAGCGCGAATGGCAAATGGGGCTGCTGCCAGGGGCCGAATGCTTCTTCCACCAGATCGATAAAGCCCGGTTGGGCCTGGTAGAGCAGGCCGTGATCGTCGCATACGGCGGCCTGGACCCGGGTATGGAGACGATCGCGCAGTGCGACATGAAAGAAGAACGCGTGGCTTTCTGCTGCGATCAGATGATAGGCGATACGCTCGAATATCTGACGTTCGTCTTCGCTGAACGCGCGCTCGGCATCGAAGCGATACAGGCTCAGCAATGTATAGACATGGCTGCGCGCGTCGTAGGCGATGTAACTGAGGATGCGCTCGACCCCGTAACCCGAGAAGCACTCGCGATAGATACGGCTGTCGCGAAACGCGGCGTCGTCGATGACCGAGCGCATATCAACGGCATGGCCGACGTTGCTCATCAGCGCCGGCAGGATCGGATTAATGCCCTGGGTTTGTTCCAGCGCGCGTGGGTAGTCTGGCTCGAGGCCGATGGTCACCACGCTATGAAATACGCTCGATGTGTAGTTGCCGGAACCCCATAGTGCGGCATCGAAATCGAGCACATTCGCCAGCAGCTGAAGTGCGGTTTCGCGAAAGCTGTCAGTGCGACAGTGTTCGATCGATTGGTAGAGGTTGGCGATGAAAACGTCGACTCGATCCATTCGTGCCCCTTCGTTGGCGACGCAGCTGCGTCAACTCGGGTTTTTGTTCTTGATCGATGGAGCGAGTATTAGCGGCTCGAACGCAGCCTGTAAAATCGTGATGCGATACGGAATACGACGCATCTGCGTAGAAAACCGAAATTTTCGCAATCTGTCAGCGGCTTAGCTGACAAGTGCTGCTGCGGTCGAGTGATACGAGACGCCTGACCCGGCTTGCAGCCAACCGCTGACTGCGCAGGGTGCGCGATGTGCCTGACCGCGTTGCCAAACCGACCAGCCGCCGTTGGCCAGCAACGCCGGGCGCCAGGCGCCTAGCGATATTTGTCGTTGAGTGCCCAGAGCCGCGCGACCGTTTCCAGATCCGGGATGCCGTCGTAGCGCTGCGGGCGAAAATGCATCTGAAACGATACGATCACCGCGTGGGTCGGCTGGTCGAGCACGCCGGTCACGTCGAGTTCGTAGCCATAGCGTGACAAGGCCGATTGAATCGCCGCGATACCGGGCATGTCGTAGCGAAAGCGATCACGATAGGCGTTCACCGTGGCGGCATCCGGCCAGGCGCCGATACCCTGACGATAGAGTTGCTCCCAGGGAAAGGCCGGGCCCGGATCGATCTTGCGCCCGGGCGAAACATCGGCATGGCCGAGCACGTTTTCCGGCGCGATGTCGTAGCGGGCGATGATATCGCGGGCCAGAGCGATGACCGCCGCAAGCTGTTCGCCCGAAAAACCGCGCCAGACCTTGCCGCTGGGCGTGTCGACCGGGCCGGGATTGACGATTTCGATACCGATCGAACTGTCATTGAGATGCCGGCGCCCGGCCCAGGCGCTTCTGCCGGCATGCCAGGCGCGCGCGTTTTCGTCGACGAGTTGATAGACCACGGGCGCGCCGCCACGGCGAGGCGGCGCATCGGACACCACGTAATGCGAACTCACGTTGGGTCCGGTCAGTACCTGGATCGCCCGGGCCTCATTGCCGCCGGTATAGTGCAGCACGAGAAAGCGCACACGATGATTGTAGGCCTGTGCCTGCTGGGCCTGATCGGCCCAGTAGCCGTTGCGTTGCTTGAGCGTGGCCGGGGTGCAGCCGGCAATCGCGACCACGAGGGCTAGCAACAGCACAAGGCGCGGGCCGCCGACACCGCGCAGCGTGAAGATGGGCCCTGTCATTCGTTGTCTTCTTCGCCCTCGGCGAAACGATCCTTGATATAGGTCACCTCGGTCTTGCCATGCGGTTTCGGGCGCCCGTCATCGCCCATGCTCACGAACACGATTTCGTCGATACGCAGGATGCTGCGCCGCGTGATCTTGTTGCGCACTTCGCAACGCATGGTCAGCGAGGTGGTGCCAAAACGCGTGGCCGCGATGCCCAGTTCGATGATGTCGCCCTGGCGCGCACTGGACACGAAATTGATTTCGGACATGTACTTGGTGACGATATGGTGATGATCGAGTTGAATGATCGCGTAGATCGCGGCTTCTTCATCGATCCAGCGCAGCAGGCTGCCGCCGAACAGGGTGCCGTTGGGGTTGAGGTCTTCGGGCTTGATCCACTTGCGCGTATGGAAATTCATGTCTTGCCGGCCAGTGCGTTGATACGCGCAGGCTAACCGATGCATCAGTGCGCGGCTATCCATGGTTCGCGTCATGACCGTCGCTTCGAGGAACAACATTGACCGCAAACGCTCACACCGAAGCCGTGCTGGCCGACGTGCAAACACGCGATCGCCATCGGCTCACCCGGGGCTGGCGGCAGGCGCGCGACGCCGAGGCCAGGGCGCGTATGGCCGAGCGGATCGAAACGAGCGCGGCGGTGACGCATACGCGGGCCCAGGAGCGTGGCGAGGTGGCGCTGGTCGAGGGGCTGCCGGTGACCGCCCGCGCCGACGAGATCCGCGCTGCGCTCGAGCAACACCAGGTGGTGGTGGTCTGCGGTGAAACCGGCTCCGGCAAGACCACCCAGCTGCCCAAGATTCTCATGCAGGCCGGTTTCGGCGCGCGCGGGCTGATCGGCCATACCCAGCCCCGGCGACTGGCTGCACGCAGCGTCGGCCAGCGGATTGCCGAAGAGCTGATTACGCCGTTCGGCGAGCTGGTGGGCTTTCAGACGCGCTTCGAGAAGAAGCTTTCGGAATCGACCCAGATCAAGCTGATGACCGACGGCATCCTGCTGGCCGAAACCGCACGCGATCGCTTTCTCAATGCCTATGAAGCCATCGTCATCGACGAGGCCCACGAGCGAACGCTCAACGTCGATTTTCTGCTCGGCTATCTCAAACAGCTGCTGCCCAAGCGTCCGGACCTGAAAGTGGTGGTCACCTCGGCCACGATCGACCCGGACCGTTTCGCCCGGTTTTTCGACGACGCGCCGGTCATCAACGTCGAAGGGCGTGGCTATCCGGTGACGGTGCGCTATCGCCCGCCCGAGGAAAACGACGACGATCTGCCGCAGGCGGTGGAGGCCGGCATACGCGAGCTCTGGCGGCCGGGCGAGGGCACAGGGGCGGGCGATATTCTGGTGTTTCTACCCGGCGAGCGCGATATCCGCGACTGCGAGCGTCATCTGTCCAAAGCGCTGGCGGGTGACAAGTTCAGCGCCGAAATCGTGCCGTTGTATGCGCGGCTCACGCGCAGTGCGCAGAACCGAATCTTTTCGGCCAGCAACGGCCGCCGCGTGGTGTTGTCGACCAACGTGGCTGAAACCTCGCTGACGGTGCCCGGTATTCGCTACGTGATCGACAGCGGGCTGGCCCGTATCAGCCGTTATTCCACCTCGGCCAAGGTCCAACGCCTGCCTATCGAGCCGGTCTCCCAGGCCAGCTGCAACCAGCGCGCGGGCCGCTGTGGTCGTGTCGCGCCGGGTATCTGTATCCGCCTTTTCGACGAAGACGACTACGAAAACCGGCCAGCCTTCACGGACCCGGAAATCCGGCGTACCAATCTGGCCAGCGTGCTGCTGACCATGGCCGATCTCAAGCTCGGCGAGATCGAGAACTTTCCTTTCATCGATCCGCCCGAGCGGCGCTATATCAACGACGGCCGCAACCTGCTCACCCAGCTGCAGGCCATGGACAACAAGCGCATCACCGCCCTCGGTCGCCAGCTCGCACGCCTGCCGCTGGACCCGCGTATCGGGCGCATGCTCATTGCCGGCCAGGCCATGGGCGTGGCCACCGCCATGCGCGTGCTCGCTGCCGGGCTGACCATTCAGGACCCGCGCGAACGCCCGCCGGCCATGCGCGAGGCCGCCGATCAGGCCCAGCGCGAGTTCGCCGACGTGCGCTCGGATTTCGTCAGTCTGTTGAAGCTCTGGGACGCGTTTGCCCAGGCGCGGCGCGAACACAGCGGCAATCAGCTGCGTAAATGGTGTCGTGAGCGTTTCATCAACTTCATGCGCATGCGCGAATGGGAGGATCTGGCCCGCCAGCTGCGGCGTATCGGCGCGGATCTGGGCATCAGCAATGATCCCGCCCAGGGGCGCCTCGCCGAGGTGGATTTCGTCGGGCTGCATCAGGCGTTGTTGCCGGGGCTGCTCGATCATGTCGGCCAGCTCGAAGAGAAGGGCGAATACCAGGGCACCCGCGGGCGCAAGTTCCGCATATTCCCCGGCTCCGGCCTGGCCAAGAAGAACCCCAAATGGATGGTCGCCGGCGAGCTCATCGAAACCAGTCGTTTGTTCGCGCATACCGTGGCGGGCGTCGATCCGAAATGGATCGAAAAAGCCGCCGACCATCTGGTGACGCGGGAACACTACGAGCCGCACTGGGAAAAACGCCGTGGCCAGGTGGCCGCCCGCGAGCGGGTGAAGCTGTTCGGACTCACGCTGGCGGACGGGCGCAAGGTCGATTTCGGCCGCATGGACCCGGTGGTGGCCCGCGAGATTTTCATCCGCGATGGCCTGGTGGCGTTCGCGGTGACCGATTCGCGCGGGCGTATGCCCGAATTTCTGCAGTACAACCAGCTGATTGTCGACGATATCGCCGCCCAGGAAGCGCGTTTTCGCCGGCGCGATCTGCTCGTGGACGAAACCACCCAGGAACGCTTCTATGACGAACGCCTGCCGGCGGACGTTCGTGATCGCAAGAGCCTGCAGAAATGGCTCAAACAGAACGACGACAGCGTCCTGCGCTTCGACGAAGACCAGCTGCTACGCCATGCCGGGGTGGACCTGCCCGCCGATGCCTACCCGCAAAGCATGCGCCTGGGCGATCTGCCGGTTGCCCTCGACTATGCCTTCGAACCGGGCACGGACAAGGACGGCGTGACCGCGCGCGTGCCGCTGGCCGCGCTCAAGCAGATGCCGCCCGAGCGGGCAGAATGGCTGGTGCCGGGCCTGCTGGAAGAGAAATATCGCGAATATCTCAAGGCCTTGCCCAAACGCCTGCGCCGGGCCGTAGTGCCGGTACCGGATTTCGCCCGTGCTGCCGCCGAGCGTGCCGAATTTGGCAAGGGCGACCCGCTGGATGCGCTGCGTGAGGCCATTCATGCCATGACCGGGCTGCAGATACCCGCCGATGCCTGGGACGACTTCACGCCGAGTCCGCACCTCAAGCTGCGCTTCGAAGTCGTCGACGACGACGGCGAGGTCGTGGCCACCGGCCGGGATCTGGAAAAACTCAGCCGTGATCTGGGCGACCGGGCCCGCGCTGCGGTGGCCCAGGCCAGCGACGACGCGCTGCGCGAAACCGGCCTTACCGCGTGGCCGGAACAGGATCTGGCCGATAGCGTCGAGCTCAAGCATGCCGGCGTGCGTGTTCAGGCCACGCCCACGCTGGTCGATCGTGGCGATTCGGTGGACCTCGAATTGCTCGACGACCCGCAGGCGGCGGGCGTTGCGCATCGTTACGGTGTGATTCGACTCGCCCGGCTGGCCACGGCCAAACAAGGTCGGCTGATCAAACGGGATCTGGATCAGTTCAAGCGTTTCGCGGTCATGGATCTGCCCGCAGCGCCGGTCACCGCGCTCGCCGATCGCGAACGCCAGCGCGTGATCGAACAGGATAACGAACCGGCCTTGCTCGCCGATCTGCTGACCGCGCTCATCGAGGCGCATATCGACACGCCGGTGCGCGACGCGGCTGGCTTCGACGCACTCGTATCCACACTGCGCGGCCAGTTGATGGCGGATGCGGTCGCGCTCTGGAACGATCTGAAACCCGCGCTAACGCGGCTGGGTCACGTCAATAAGCGGCTCTCCAAGAATATCGGTCTCGACTGGATGGCAGCGATCGAGGATATCCGCGATCAGCTGGCGCATCTGGTCTATGCCGGGTTTGTCGGCGAGCATGCCTATTCGCCCACGCTGGCACGCAATCTGGACCGTTACCTGACGGCCATTGAACAACGCCTGGACAAGCTGGCCCGCGACGGCGCGGCGGCCGATAAACAGCGCATGCGTGAAATCTTGCCGTACTGGCAGGCTTACAAGCAGCGCGCCGAGCGTGCGGTGAATAAAGCGCAGCGCCCGGACGGCCTGCACGAACTACGCTGGATGGTCGAAGAATATCGGGTGCAGGTTTATGCCCAGCCGCTGGGCACGGCCATGAAAGTTTCGGCCAAGCGCCTCGATGCCGTGCTTGCCGAGCTGCGCTAGGTGTGATCTTTCAGTAGGTTGTTCATCCGGGTCATTTGCCTTGAA
>NZ_APNG01000018.1:0-85465 GCF_040361255.1 Salinisphaera sp. T5B8
TCCGGTGGGTCAGATACTGACCCTGCTGAGTTTCGGGGCTAATCAAGTTCGCGTTTATTTGCGGACCGAAAAAAGCGATGTTCGTAAGACAAAAAAAAGGCCGACCCTCGGGCCGGCCCGCGTGGCACGGGGCATACCCCCGAAGCCACCCGATACTGGTTGTCGCCGCGATCAGCCGTGTTCGGCCTTGAGCGACTCGGCGGTCACCTGTTCGCGGTTTTTCCATTTCTCACGCATCGCCTCGAGCTCTTCGGGCGGCAGCGAAATCAGGCCCAGCGACTTGAGCGCGCCGCGATCGCTGGCCATCTGATCGGACAGGAACAGTTTGACGTAGTCGTCCATGCCGTCGATCCGCCCGACATGCGCGTTCTTGGCGTAGAAGAACAGCGAACGCGATACCGGATATTCGCCGGAAGAAATCAACTCGCGCTTGGGCTCGACGCCGTCGACCTTGGCGGCTTGAATCTTGCCGCGGTTCTCTTCCAGGAAGGAGTAGCCGAAGATGCCGACCGCATTGCCGTTCTGGGCGAGCTTTTGCACGATCAGATTATCGTTCTCGCCGGAGGGCACGAACTTGCCGTCCTGACGCACGGCGGGCTTGTTGCCGTCGTAGCCGTCGATGTTCTGGGCGCCGTGTTCCATCACCAACTCCTCGAAGGCATCACGCGTGCCCGAGGAGGTGGGCGGGCCGTAGATCAGAATTTCGTGGTCCGGCAGGCTCGGGTCGATATCGCTCCACTTGTTGTAGGGATTGTCGACCAGTTGGCCGTCCTGCGGCACCTTCGCGGCTACGGCCTTGGTGAGTTGTTCGCGCGACAGGTCGAGATCCGGCTCACCGGCTTTCTGGCCGATCACGATGCCGTCGTAACCGACCATGATCTGGGTGATATCGTCGACACCGTTGTCCTGGCACATCTTCAGCTCGGAGGCCTTCATCGGCCGCGAGGCATTGGTGAAGTCCGGCGTATCTTCGCTGGCGCCCTCGCAGAACAGCTTGAAACCGCCGCCCGAACCGGTGGATTCGACGACCGGCGTACGCAGGTCGGTGGTCGCACCGAGTTCCTCGGCCACATAGGACGAGAACGGATAGACCGTCGACGAGCCGACAATACGGATCTGGCTACGGTCGTATTTCTCGGCGCCCGCCTGAGCCTGCGAATCGCTGGCGCCTTGGCTGGCTTGATCGTCGTTGCTCTGCTCGCCCTGGCCGCAGGCAGTCAGCGCGAGCGCGGTAACCGCGATCGTCAAAAACGATTTGGGCGAGTTGGAAAATAGCGAGGTCCGCATTAAATGATCCTGGATTTGAGGGTCGATAGTCGACGCGTTTTGCGCAAGGCTGTCAGGCAATCATGACAGTTTTATGACGTCGCCGGCTGTGCGGCCGTGGCGCGTGCGTTCGCTGGCAGCCGGGTGACCGGAGCGAATTCCCCGACAAAGGAGATTTCCGGGGTCAGCCAGTAGCCGGTTTCGGCCTGTACGCAACGCTGCGCATGCATGATCAGCGCGCAGACATCGGCCGCGGTGGCGTGGCCGTGGTTGACAATGATGTTGGCGTGCCGCGGTGAAATCTGGGCATCGCCGCAGCGCAGCCCTTTGAGGCCGCATTCGTCGATGAGCCGGCCTGCGCCGATGCCCTCGATCTTGCGAAAGATCGAGCCGGCCGAGGGTTCGCTATCCAGCGGTGGGTGGCGCTCGGCACGCCAGCGCAAATTCTCCTGCATGATGCGGGTGAGCGTGGCCGCCGGCGCGGGCTCGAGCTCGAAGGTGGCCGAGAGCACGATATCGTCGCGCGAATGCAGCACCGACTGGTCGTAGCCGAATTCGAAGTAATCGACATCCACACGCTGGCGTCGGTTGTCGGCGGTGAGAATCTCGGCGGATTCGAGCACTTCGCCGATGAACATGGTGCGTTCACGCGCCGGCGCGGGCGAAAGAAAATGCAGGTTCTGCCAGAGCGCGCCGCCCACGGTGGAGGGAATGCCGACATAGTGTTCGAGCCCCGACAGACCCTGGGCGACGGCGGCATCGATCAGGTCGGGATAGACCAGGGCGCCACTGGCCGCGGTCACGCAGGTGCCATACACGTCGATCGCGCGGGCCTGATTGGCAATCACCAGCCCCGGATAGCCACGATCGCCGACCAGAATGTTGGCGCCGCGCCCGAGCAGGAAATAGTCGATATCGAAGCGCCGCGCCACGCGTACCGCGGTGGCCAGCGCTTGCGGGGTTTCGGCTTCCACATAGAAAGCGGCCGGTCCGCCGATACGAAAGCTCGTGCGCGGCGCGAGCGCGACATTGCGCTTGAGCGCTGCACCCAGATGCTGGGCCAGGGCGCGCTGCTGCGCGGCGGTGGGCGTACGGGGTTTACGCATGGCGGTAAACGGTCAGCATAAAACGCCAATGTTCGATGCCCGAGAGCGCGAATACAAGCACGCGCGCGTCACGGGATGTCGACGCCGGTCGTGTTTGACGTAAGCTGGCAGCAAATCAAATCGATAAAACGAGAACGCCTTGTCTGAGTCGCAGCGCATCGTCGTATTCGACCTCGATGTCACGCTTACCCGCTACGACACGTTTCTGCCCTTCGTGATCGGTTATCTGCGTTACCAGCGCAAACGGCGCAGCGTCGGTGCGAGTTGGCGCCTGCCCTGGAACCTGCTGCGGTTCTGGCGCTGGGGCGATCGCACCTGGGTGAAGACCCAGGTGCTGCGCTCGTTCGTGGGCGGGCAGCCGCGCGAGCGCGTCGAGGCCTGGGCCGATCGGTTTGTCGACGAGTTGCTCGAAGACGCCATGCGCGAGCAGGGAGTCGCCCAGCTGCGCCAGCATCAGGACGAAGGTGCGCGCGTGATTCTGGCGTCCGCGAGTTTCGATATCTATGTTGCGCGCCTGGCCGAAAAGCTGCACATCAACGAAGTCCTGGCCACCCGCGTGGCCTGGAATGCCCGCGACCGGCTGGTGGGCATGGACGGCGAGAACTGTCGCGATGACGAGAAACTGCGTCGTCTCAAGGCGCTCGACGGCATCCCGGCAGACGGCCGCGGGGTGACCGCCTATTCGGATTCGCATGCCGATCTGCCGCTGTTGTCCTGGGCTGAGAACGGCGTGGCAGTGTGTCCGTCCAAGCGCCTGTTCCATCAGGTCGGCGGCCTGGGGCTCGAAGTCGCGCGCTGGTGAGCGTTTCCCAGATCTTTCTGGTGCTCGCCGTGGGGCTGGCCAGCCTCGCCCAGATTTTGCTCAAGCACGGCATGATGCGCTGTGCAAACGCCCGCGCCGGCCATGTCTGGTTGCGCCCGCTACGCGAACCGCTGGTGCTCGCTGGCATGAGCGCCCAGGTCATCTTGACCTGCCTGTGGCTCGTGGTCCTGTCGCATATCGATGTCAGTCTGGCGTTTCCGGTACTCGCGCTGAGCTATGTCGTGGTGGTGGCTTATTCGGCAATTTCGATGGACGAAGTGGTCGGCAAGCGACGCTGGTGCGGTGTCGTGCTCATCGTGGCGGGCGTGGGCGTGCTGGCCTGGGCAGCCTGAATGCTGGGTGTCCGGCGCAAATCCTGGGTGAGTATCGGGCTGCTGCTGTTGTCGGTCTCGCTGATGGCCGCCGGGCAGCTATGCATGCGCCGCGGCATGCTCGACTTCGGGCCCATCGACTCGCCGGCCGCGTTCGCGAATCTGGTGTGGGGCGGCATCGTCGCGCCGTCGAGTATCGGCTTTGTCTGGCTGGGCATGATCGTCTATTCGATCGCGATTCTGGTCTGGCTGCAGGTGCTTTCGCGCATGGATCTGAGCATCGCTTTTCCGCTGATGAGCCTGAGCTATGTGCTGGTCTATCTGGGTGCGGCCCTGTGGCCGGCGCTCGAGGAGGCGATCACCATCGGCCGGCTGGCGGGCACGGCGTTGATCATGTGCGGCGTGGCGCTGGTGGCCGGTTCTCGTCGGCGTTAGCTGACCGGCGAAGCGCTAAAACCCGCAGTCCGTTGCCGAGGCACAGAACAGTACGGGCGTGCCCGGCTCCAGCTCGGTCAGGC
Source organism: Salinisphaera sp. T5B8 (assembly GCF_040361255.1). NCBI lineage: Bacteria > Pseudomonadati > Pseudomonadota > Gammaproteobacteria > Salinisphaerales > Salinisphaeraceae > Salinisphaera > Salinisphaera sp. T5B8. Next base: position 4,025 of record NZ_APNG01000018.1, read on the forward strand.
TGAGCGAGGGCGCGGCCAGACTAACGCCCAGGCTATCGAGCAGCGGGTCGAGAATCGGCGCGAGGGTGGTGGCGGTGAGCACGGTCAGCGTATCGCCCAACCCGTCGATGGCCGTGGCAAGAACGGCGCGCGTCAATCCGGTGGCGATCTCGCCCAGCACGGGTGCTTCGGGGAGAATCACGTAGTCGAGCTGGATATTGTCGACCAGGGCTGCGATATCGGCACTGCGCAGGGTCGTGTCGCCGTCGTGGGTCAGCGGTAGACGCGCGAGATCGTCGATATCGTCGAACACCACGCGCTGGTTCGTACGCGCCAGTAGCGTCGAGCGCTGGTTGGCTCGATTAAAGATTTCGGCCACCGTGATGCCCGCAATGCGTATCGCCGCGCGCTCGCCGGTGGCGATATCGCCGGCCGGCGTCGGCGAGCCGATGGCGGCTTCGGCCGCAGCGCTGTCGGCGCTGACCGTTACGGTATAGAACGGCTGTTGTGCACTCGCGCAGTCGATACGCTCGAGACGCGCCTCGCCGGAGGCCACGCGCAGCGATACCGGCAAAACGACTTCCGCCAGTGCCACGCCGCCTACATCGAGCGCCAGCCGCAGATCGAGCCCGAGTGCGACCTGGGCCGATTCGACCCGCGTGTAGTAGCGCCCGCTCGCGTTGGTACCGGCCGGGCCGATGACCGTGCGCGCCGGTTCGAGCAGCGCAAGCGACACCGCGACCCCGCCGAGATTCACCGGCAGTGTGGGCAGGGCGAGATCGAGCGCGATCGGCGTGTCGCGATCGGCGGCGATCAACTGGGCCACGGTATTGATCAGGTTGCCCAGGCTGATCGAGGCATCCCGGCCCACCGGCCCAGCCAGGCTCAGCACGGCCGACAGGGGTTGGTCGCCGAGCTGATCGAGTACCGCCGCGATCACCCCGCGTCCGAGCCCGTCCAGGCGCGCCGAGACATTGCCCAGCGCCGTGGCAATACGCACGTCGAGCAGATCCTCGGGTTCGATCACCCCGAGATCGATGCCCAGCAGATCGCCGAGATTCACCCGCGTTTCGGCCAGGTCGCCGGCGCTGGCGAGCTCGATGTCGGTGCCCAGCAGATCGCCCAGCAGGGCAGGATCGATACGCGCCAGCGTGGTGCCATAGCGCAGTGCCGCGCGTGGCTGGCTGCGCGCACCCGCCGCGGCCGTGAGCGTGATATCGCCGTTGTCGAATAGGCCGAACAGCGGCTCATAGCCGCGATCGACCACCTGCAGCCGTACGCCATCGGGCCGACCGGTGCCGCGCGTGCTCAAGGTATACAGACCGAGGTCGTCGTCGACGTCGACAAAGCCTTCGTCGTAGCGCGTGACTACGGGGATGTCCTCGCCCGCGCGTTGCGCATAGTTGGCCGCCAGGCTGGCGCGCGCGGCCGCCGCGCCGTCGCTGCTGCCCAGATCGCGGCGACAGCCACTGGCCTGACGGGCGGCCTCGATCGCGGCGAGGTTGGCACTGGCGGCCAGCTTGCGCTGGGCGGCATACAGGCGCCCGGTATCGACGGCGAAGGTCAATAACGCTACCGCGGCGACGATGAATGCCGCCGTGAGAATCGCGATCGCGCCGCGCTGTCGCGAATGAAGGGCAGGCCGGCTCAAGCTGGAATGGTCTCCTGGGGGATACGCCCGCGACAATCGCTCGTCGCCCTGATCACGCTATCGGCGGCGCCCCCATCTGTGGTCTATTCATCGTACAGGCCGTCGTACAGGCCATTGTATGGGCAGCAGCCCGGCGAGGGCGTACACTTGCGCGCCTTCGAATCGAAGACCCGACGCATGCCAACGCTGGATTACATCGTAACGCCGGTCGCAGCGGGTGCCCATCGCCTGCGGGTGGTGCTGGAGACCGCGGTCGAAGCCGGCGCGCCTGTCGAGCTGGTGCTGCCCAGCTGGATTCCGGGCAGTTATGTCATTCGCGATTTCGCCCGGCATCTGTTGTCGATCGCGGCCGAAAGCGATGGCGAGCCCATCGACGTGGTATCGCTCGATCGCCAGCGCTGGGGCTGTACGCCCGGCGGCGAACGCTTGCGTGTGGTCTGCGAGTTCTATGCCCGCGACGAATCGGTACGCGCGGCCTTCCTCGACGATACCCGGGCGTTTTTCAACTTCACCTCGCTTGCGCTGCGCCCAGCGGGACGCGAGCGCGATGGTTGTCGTGTCACCCTCGAAGCGCCGGTCGGTATCGACGACTGGCAGGTGATCACCACGCTGGCCGGCGAAGACATCGACAGCCGTGGTTTCGGCGTCTATACGGCCGACGATTACTGGGCGCTGATCGATCAGCCCGTCGCCATGGGCACGGCGGTGGAATATGTGCGCTTCGCCGTACGCGGGGTGCCCCATGCCTTCGTGCTGCTGGGCAGCCATGATGCCGACACCCAGCGCCTGGCCGCCGATCTGGGCCAGGTCTGCGAGGCCCAGGCCGCGGTGTTCGATGAATTGCCGGCGCGCGAGTATCTGTTCTTCGCCCAGATCACGGCCAACGGCTTCGGCGGGCTCGAGCATCGCGAGTCCAGCGTATTGCAGGTCGCACGCAATGCCCTGCCGGCGCGTATCGAGCCGCAGCCTGGCCAGGCCACGCGCAGCAGCGCCTATGAAACGTTGCTGGGGTTGTGCAGCCACGAATATTTTCATTTGTGGAACGTCAAACGTATTCGTCCGGCGGCGGTGGCTGCCAGCGATCTGCAATCGGAAGCCTATTTTCGCGACCTATGGGCCTATGAAGGTGTGACCTCGTATTACGACGATCTGGGACTGGTGCGCGCGGGGCTCATTTCCGAGCAGGGCTATCTCGACCGGTTGGCGACACTGGCCACGCGTATCGACCGCACGCCGGGGCGTCATCGCCAGAGTCTCGCCCAGTCCAGCTTCGATGCCTGGCTGAAATTCTATCGCCCTGACGAGAACACGCCTAATGCGGTGGTCAGCTATTACGGCAAGGGCGCCCAGTTCGCGCTCGGCCTCGATCTGAAACTGCGGGTGGAAACCGACGGTGCGCTCGCGCTCGACGACGTGATGCGCGAACTCTGGCAACGCCATGGGCGCCACGACGCGCCGGTGCCCGAACACGGGCTGGCCACGCTGGCGGCCGAGCTGTCGGGGCTGGACCTGTCGGATTTTGTCGACGCCCATCTGGAAACCACGATCGATGCGCCCTGGGCCGACTGGCTGCGCTATTTCGGCATCGAGGCGCTGTTCGCGCCGGCCAGCGACGACGCCGCGCTCATCCAGGGGCGCCTGGGACTGCGTGTGGGCAGCGAAGCCCAGCCGCGGGTGGCGCATGTCTTCGACGCGGGCGTGGCCCAGGCCGCCGGTCTATCGCCGCAGGATCGGCTGGTCGCGCTCGATGGCGTGGAAGTCGTTGGCGCCACCCTGGCCGAACGTCTGCGCCGGTATCCGGCCGGGGCCGTGGTGCGTATGCATCTGCTGCGGGGCGACGAACTGTTGCTGCGCGAGGTCACCTTAGCCGCGGATGCGGCAGGAGAATGGAAGCTGCGTATCGATAGCCAAGCCGATCCGGACGCCCATGCGCGCCGTGCGAACTGGTTGCAAGGTGTCCACGCAGCGGCCTGAATCCTGGATCGGCGCCGCGGACGCAGACACGCTCTGCGATCTGTTCGCCGCCCGTGTCGCGCGTACGCCCGACGCGCTGGCCTATCGTTTCTACAGTCCCAAGCGGCATGAATGGATCAGCCTGACCTGGGCCCAGGCCTCGGCCCGGGTTCAGCGCTGGCAGGCGGTGTTGGCCGAGGCCGGCGTCAAACCGGGTGACCGGGTCGCGATCATGCTGCGCAACAGCCCCGAATGGCTGTGTGTCGATCAGGCCGTCATGGCGCTCGGCGCCGTGACCGTGGGGCTGTTCTGTGCGGATACGCCGGCCAGCAATGCGCATCTGATCGAAGACAGCGGCGCGCGTGTGCTGGTCGCGGTCAAGGCACGCTGGGTCGAGCGTATTCTCGAAGCCGATGATTGCCCGCAGCTGGAAACGGCGCTGGTATTCAACGGCGATATCCAGCCTGGCACGCGTATTCGCGGTGCGGAAACAGCGCTGGCCGAGGCCGCGGAAGCGCATCGTGCCGGCGTCGCCGTCGAGGCCGACGCGCTGGCGAGTCTGGTCTATACCTCGGGCTCGACCGGCCGTGCGCGCGGCGCGATGCTCACCCATGCCAATCTGGTGTTCAATGCCCAGGCCTGCGCGGATGCGCTGCCGGTGATCGAGCACGAGCATGCGTTGTCCTACGTGCCGTTGCCGCATTCCTACGAACGCGTGGTCAATGCCTATCGGGCAATGATCACCGGTGGCGTGATCACCTTCTGCCGGCATCCGCGTTTTCTCGGCCTGACCCTGGCACGCGCGCCGATCACCACGCTCATCGGCGTGCCGCGTGTCTACGAGCGTTTCTATATCGAGCTCAACCGCTGGCTGTCCCGGCGCCCGCAGTTCGTACGCCGCCTGGTGGCGTTCACCATCACCCTGGGCGAGTCGGTATTCGAGCGCGAACAAGGGCGCAGCCGTCGCCGGGCCCGGCATCTGCTCTGGCCATTGCTGCGCTATTTCGTGGCCCGGCGCTGTCTGCGTCTGTTCGGCGCCGACATGCAATACGCGGTCTCCGGCGCGGCGGCCCTGCCGTACCCGGTTGCACGTACGCTCGTGGGGCTGGGCGTGCCGGTGCTGCAGGGCTACGGGCTGACCGAGGCCGGGCCGGTGGTCAGCGTCAACCGGCTGCACGACAACGCCATCGACAGCGTGGGCATCGTGCTCGACGGTGTGGAAACCAAGGTCGGGCCCGACAACGAACTTTTGGTGCGCGGCGCGGGCGTGATGCGCGGCTACTGGCAGGACGACGAGGCCACGGCACGCACTATCTCGGCCGGCGGCTGGCTGCATACCGGCGACAAGGTCAGCCGGCTCGACAAGAACCGGCTGTATCTGACCGGGCGCATGAAAGAGGTGATCGTCATGACCACGGGCGAGAAAGCCTCGCCCGAGCCGCTGGAAGAAGCGCTGCGCCTGGACGAACTGGTCGAGCGGGCCGTGGTGGTCGGCGAAGCGCGTCCGGTACTCGCGGCGATCGTGAGCTGCCCGGCGGATACGTTGGTGCCGGTCATGCGTCGCCTGGGGCTGGATTCGAATATCCCGGCCAGTTTGAGCAGTGCGCGTCTGGAGAATTTCTTCATCGCACGTTTTGCCCGGCTACTGGCGGGCTATCCGGCCCATGCCCAGATCCGGCGGGTGGCGATCACCACCGATCGCTGGAGCCAGGCCAACGATCTGGTGACGGCTACCGACAAGACCCGCCGTCGGCGTGTGGCACGCTGCTATGCTCGCGATATCGCGCGTCTGTATGGCCGGCGGGCACCGGGCGAAAAAGCGGACGTGTCGCAGAACACGAACCTGGGGTAACGATGAGTTTGAGCACCGTTTTGATCGGCGTCGTGGCACTGGCGCTGGCGTATCTGATCGGCTCGCTATCGGGCAGCCTGCTGCTCGCGCGCGCCTTCGGCCGGCCCGATCCTCGCACCAGCGGCAGCGGCAATGCCGGGGCGACCAACGCCCTGCGTACCGGCGGGCGCGGCTACGGCGCCGCCGTGCTGGTGTTCGATCTGGTCAAGGGCGTGATTGCGGCGCTGGCGGTGCCGGCGATCTGTGGCCTGGGGTTCGCCATGGCGCTGGCCTGCGGTGCGGCCGCGGTGATCGGGCATGTGTATCCGGTGTTCTTCGGCTTTCGCGGCGGCAAGGGCGCGGCCACGCTTATCGGCGTACTGCTGGCGTTGCTGCCCGGCGCGTTGTTGCTGGGTCTGGCGGTCTGGATCGCCACGCTCGTGGCCAGCGGCTATGTGGGCCTGGCCACGCTGCTGGGCATGGTGGGTGTGGCGCTTGCCACGCTGTTCGCCCCCAGCGCGGGGCTGGCCGCCAAGGTGTTCGTCATCGCGATGACCGTGCTGATTTTCTATACCCACCGCGAGAACATCCAGCGTCTGCGTGAAGGGCGCGAGAACCGCTTCGAGCGGGTGATGTGGCGCCGGCGTTGAGCAGCGCCACGCTCATCGAACGGCTGGCCGACGGTGCCTGGCATCGCGGCCCGGCGCTGGCCGAGGCGCTGGGCGTATCGCGGGCCGCGATCTCGGCGCGGGTGGCCGAACTGCGCGAATTGGGTCTGGTCGTGCATTCGGTGGCCGGGCGCGGCTATCGGCTGGCGGAACCCATCGAACTGCTGGCTGAAGACGCCGTGCGTGACGCGCTCGGCGATGCGGGCGAGCGCCTGGATGGGCTGAGTATTCACGAGCGTATCGATTCCACCAATGCCGAACTCGCCCGCCGCGGCGGGCCGGGCATGCAGGCTTGTCTGGCCGAGTATCAATCGCAGGGCCGTGGCCGGGCCAGCCGGCCCTGGGCCTCGCCGTTCGGGGCCAATCTGTATGTGTCGCTGGCGGCCGATGTCGCCAGTACGCGGGCCCCGCTGGGCGCGCTGAGTCTGGCCGTTGGCGTGTGCGTGGTCGAGGCGTTACGCGATCTGGGCGCACAGGATCTGGCCTTGAAGTGGCCCAACGATATCTGGGCGGGGGGCGACAAGCTCGGCGGCATTCTCATCGAGCATCGCGGCGAGCTGGGCGCGCGGGCGCGTCTGATTGTGGGGCTGGGGCTGAATGTCGCCATGAATCGGAGCCAGGCAGAAAGCATTGATCAGCCCTGGACCCGGCTGGCCGATCACATGCCGAGCCTGCCATCGCGCAATCGTCTGGCTGCGGCCATGCTCGCGGCGCTGATTCGGGCGCTCGACGGCTTCGAAGCGCAGGGCTTCGAGATGTTTCGGGCGCGCTGGCAGGCGTTCGACGGCGTGCGCGACAAGCCGGTACGCGTGATCGAAAGCCAGGGCGAGCGTGTGGGCATCGCCCGCGGTATCGCCGCCGACGGCGCGCTGCAGGTCGAATTCGAAAACGGTATACAGCCGGTCTATTCCGGCGATGTGAGCCTGCGGCTGGCGCCATGATCCTGGTCGTGGATATCGGCAATACGCGCTGCAAGTGGGCCTTGGCGCAGGGCACCGCGCTTGCCCAGACCGGCGTGGTCGCGCGTGGCGATCACGCGGACTGGATCGAGCTGCTGCCGGCCGCCCCGGTCGAGGCCGTGCATGTATCGAGTGTCGCCCAGCCCGAGGCACTGGCTCGGCTGCGTGCCTTTGCCGACGCGCGCGGCATCGCTGTACATGTGGCCGTGAGTACGACCCAGGCGCACGATCTGACCAATGCCTACGCTGAACCGCAACGCCTGGGCGTGGATCGCTGGATGGCCTGTATCGCCGCCCGCGCCAGCGGCGACGGTTCCGTACTGATCGCCGATGCCGGCACCGCGCTCACCCTGGATTTCGTCGATGCCGAGGGCGCGCATCGTGGCGGTCTGATCGCGCCGGGCGTGGCCACGATGCGCGGCGCGCTACGTCGTCAGACCCAGCTGCGCCCGGCCAGTGAAGACGCCGCGCCGGTATGGCTGGCCCGCGATACCGATACCGCCATCGCAGCCGGCACGCTGCGCAGCGCGATCAGTCTGCTCGACAATGCGGCTGCGGAACTGGCCCCCGACCGGCTGCTGCTGACCGGCGGCGGCGCCGCGCAACTCGCCGAGCACCTGGCGCAACGATGGTCCCTGCGCCCACATCTCGTGCTCGAAGGCCTGGCGATACAGGCGCATCGTTCGCAACCCTAGCCAGCAGGCCGCGTACACGGCAGAATGAGCGCCAGCGCGGCCCGGCTGGCTGCGCTGTCTGCCCGAGGCCGGCGTAGCTCAGTTGGCAGAGCAGCTGTTTTGTAAACAGCAGGTCATCGGTTCGAACCCGGTCGCCGGCTCCATCTTCCTGTTTCGATTATTGCCCATTGCGGCTGCGCGTTACGCGCCGGCTGCCGTACGTTCGTGCGGGGCCTTGCGACTTTTGTCGTATAACGGCGATTCGCCATGCGCCGTGCTCGGCCCCTGCGCCGATTGCCGCGGTGCGCGGTTGCGGCGGTTCATCCCTTGGCTGGCTTGTGTTGCCGTGGCGCGTCCCGTGCAGGGCGTATACGTGTTGCCTTGCACCATAGTTGACATCGATTAAGCCATCGAGCGCGCCGATTTGACAGCGATTCGGGTAGGTGTATTGCTAATCGTCAAAGCGTTGCCAAGCAGCGCAAAAGAAAAGCAAAGCACCGAGAAAAGGTTGAGGCGATGACGAGGAGTAACGGCAAGGCCGACCCGGCAGTGGTCGCGATCTGTGCGCGTCACCAGGCCAGCGATGGGCCGCTGCTGCCGATTCTGCACGACGTGCAGGCGCAGTATGGATATGTCAGCGACGAGGCGATTGCCCAGATTGCCGATGTGCTGAATCTCTCCCGCGCCGAGGTGTTCGGCGTGGTCACCTTCTATCACGATTTTCATCGCGAGCCGCAGCGTCGCCATACCCTGAAAGTCTGTCGGGCCGAGGCCTGTCAGTCGGTAGGCGGACGCGATGTATGGGCCGCCGCCAGCGCGGCTGCCGAAACCGAGCCCGCGGATGTGCAGCTCGAGGCGGTGTATTGCCTGGGTAACTGTGCCTGTGCGCCGTCGGTGCAGTTCGACGGGCGCACGATCGGGCGTATGAACGCAGAGCGGGTGGGCGCGCTGTTCGCACCGGCCGACGTGCAGGTGTCGTCATGAAGCTCTTTATTCCGGCCGATAGCGCGGCGGTTTCCATCGGCGCCAACGAAACCGCGGCAGCATTCGAACACGCGCTGGCCGATGCCCAGATCATTCGCACTGGTTCACGTGGGCTGTACTGGCTGGAACCGTTGGTCGAGATCGAGCAGGCCGGCCGGCGGATCGGGTTCGGGCCCATCGAGGCGAGCGACGTGCCCGTGCTCGCCGAACAGCTGGCCCGCGGCGATTACGAATCGCATCCGGCCTATGTCGGTGATATCGACCATCTGCTGCATGAACAGGGCCAGCGGCGTTTCACCTTTGCGCGTTGCGGGGTGATCGAGCCGACCGACTGGCCGGCGTTCGTGGTCCACGGCGGCAGTGCGGGTCTGCGCGCGGCACTGGATAACAGCGGCCAGGCGATCGTCGATGCGGTCAAGCAATCCGGCCTGCGCGGGCGCGGTGGGGCTGGTTTTCCGACCGGTATCAAATGGCAGACCGTGCACGATACGGCGGCCGCGACGAAATATGTGGTCTGCAATGCCGATGAAGGCGACTCCGGTACCTATGCCGATCGCATGCTCATGGAAGGCGACCCGTTCACGCTGTTCGAAGGCATGGCGATCGCCGGCGTAGCCGTGGGCGCCGAACACGGCCTGATCTATCTGCGCTCCGAATATCCGGACGCGGCGCGCGTGCTTCGACAAGCACTCGAGGTCGCGCGTGCCCAAGGCATGCTCGGCGACGATATGCTGGGCTCGGGCAAGGCGTTCGATATCGACCTGCGGATCGGCGCAGGCGCCTATATCTGCGGCGAGGAAACCTCGCTGCTCGAAAGTCTGGAAGGCAAGCGCGGGCTGGTGCGCTTCAAGCCGCCGCTACCGGCCGTACAGGGCTTCATGGGCAAGCCCACGATCATCAACAACGTGATTACGCTGGCGAGCATACCGGCGATCATGGCCCATGGCGCGGCCAACTACCACGATCTGGGCGTGAACAAATCACGCGGCACCCTCACCATTCAGCTGTGCGGCAATGTCGCCCGTCCCGGGCTCTACGAAATGCCGTTCGGGGTAACGCTCGATCACCTGATCAACGAACTGGGCGGCGGTTCGGCCAGCGGTCGGCCCGTGCGTACGGCCCAGGTGGGTGGCCCGCTCGGCGCCTATGTGCCGGCGGCGCATTTCGCCACGCCGCTGGGCTACGAGGAAATGGCCGAAAAGAAGGCGATGATCGGCCACGGCGGCGTGGTGGTCTTCGACGACAGCGTGGACATGGCCCAGCAGGCCCGTTTCGCGATGGAGTTCTGCGATCTGGAGTCCTGCGGCAAGTGCACGCCGTGTCGCGTGGGGTCGGTGCGTGCGCAGGAGGTTATCGATCGTATTCGCGCCGATGACGAACGCGAAGCCAATATCGCGCTGCTGCGCGAACTCTGCGACACGATGATCAACGGCTCGCTATGCGCCCATGGCGGCATGGCGCCGTTTCCGGTGCTCTCGGCCCTGAATCATTTTTCCGAGGATTTCGGCGTCCGCGAGGCCGCGGCCGTCGCCCGCTAGCGCATCACGCTGGCCAAAAATATAACGAGAGGAGGTTGCCATGGCATCTCTGAACCCCGTCGACTACGGCACGCCCAAGCGCACGTCCGATACCCAGGTTACGCTCGAGATCGACGGCCAGCCGGTGACCGTGCCGCAGGGCACATCCGTGATGCGTGCGGCGATCGAGTCCGGCATCGATGTGCCCAAGCTGTGTGCGTCGGACATGCTCGAACCGTTTGGTTCCTGTCGGCTGTGCCTGGTCGAAATCGAAGGGCGCAAGGGCTATCCGGCCTCGTGTACCACGGAAGTCGCGGAGGGCATGCAGGTCTCCACCCAGACCGACAAGCTCGATCAGATCCGGCGTGGCGTGGTTGAGCTGTATCTATCCGACCACCCCGGCGAGAGCCTGACCCCGGACGGTCACGGCGACGACGAGCTGCTCGAACTCGCCGACCGGCTGGGCGTGACCGAGGTGCGCTATGCCAAGGGGCGTAACCACCAGCTCACGACGGTGGATGAGTCCAACCCCTATTTCGACTTCGATGCCTCACGCTGCATCGTGTGTTCGCGCTGCGTACGGGCCTGCAACGAAGTCCAGGGCACGTTCGCGCTCACCGTGGATGGGCGCGGCTTTGCTTCCATGATCAGCGCGGGTACGGACGACGACAATTTCCTGTCGTCGGAATGCGTGTCCTGCGGGGCCTGTATCCAGGCCTGTCCGACCGAAGCCCTGATCGAACGGGACGTCATCGAAATGGGCATGCCCGAGCGCTCGGTCACCACGACCTGTGCCTATTGCGGCGTGGGTTGTTCGTTCAATGCCGAACTCAAGGGCGATGAGGTCGTACGCATGGTCCCGGCCAAACAGGGCAAGGCCAATCAGGGCCATTCCTGTGTGAAAGGGCGCTTTGCCTGGGGCTATACCAATCACCCCGATCGCATCACCAAGCCCATGGTGCGCGACAAGATCACCGACCCCTGGCGCGAGGTCAGTTGGGACGAGGCCATTGCCTTTTCGGTGGACCGGATCAACGCCATCCGCAACGAATACGGCAGCGGCGCACTGGGCGCGATCACCTCGTCGCGCTGTACCAACGAGGAAACCTTTCTCGTGCAGAAGCTCGCACGGGCGGTGTTCAACACCAATAACGTCGATACCTGTGCGCGGGTATGCCACTCGCCGACCGGCTACGGTCTGAACTCCACCTTCGGTACATCGGCCGGCACCCAGGACTTCGTTTCCATCGAGCAATGCGATGTAATTCTGGTGATCGGCGCCAACCCCACCGATGCCCATCCGGTGTTCGGCTCGCAGATGAAGCGGCGCCTGCGCCAGGGCGCGCGCCTGATCGTATGCGATCCACGGGCGATCGATCTGGTGCGCTCGCCGCATGTACAGGCGGACTATCACCTGCAGCTCAAACCCGGCACCAACGTCGCGCTGGTCAATGCGATGGCGCATACGATCTTGAGCGAGGGGCTGGAAAACCGCGTGTTCGTCGAGCAGCGCTGCGACATGGACGAATACGACGGTTGGCGTGAATTCATCCTGCGCGCGGAAAACAGCCCGGAAAACACCGAGCAGTACACGGGCGTGCCGGCAGCGATGGTGCGCGAGGCGGCACGGCTCTATGCCACCGGCGGCAACGGCGCGATCTATTACGGGCTCGGGGTGACCGAGCACAGCCAGGGCTCGACCATGGTCATGGGCATGGCCAATCTCGCCATGGCCACCGGCAATATCGGCCGGCCGGGCATGGGCGTGAACCCGCTACGCGGCCAGAACAATGTCCAGGGCTCCTGCGATATGGGCTCGTTCCCGCACGAGTTGCCGGGCTATCGGCATGTATCCGACGCCAACGTGCGCGCGATCTTCGAACAGGAATGGGGCGTCACCCTGGGCGCGGAGCCGGGCCTGCGTATCCCCAACATGATCGACGCGGCGACAGCCGGCACCTTCAAGGGGCTGTATATCCAGGGCGAGGATATTCTCCAGTCCGACCCCAACATCAAGCACATCGCCGCCGGTCTGGCGGCCATGGAATGCGTGATCATTCAGGACATCTTCCTGAACGAAACCGCCAGCTATGCGCATGTGTTTCTGCCCGGTTCGACCTTTCTGGAGAAGGACGGCACCTTCACCAACGCCGAGCGGCGCATCAACCGCGTACGCAAGATCCAGACCGCGCCGGCCGGCTATGCCGACTGGGAAATCACCCAGATGCTGGCGCAGGCGCTGGGCTACCCGATGCATTACCGCCATCCGTCCGAGATCATGGACGAGATCGCGCGTACCACGCCCACCTTCAAGGGGGTGAGCTTCGACAAGATCGACGCGCTGGGCAGCGTGCAGTGGCCCTGCAACGACGAAAAGCCGGAAGGCACGCCGGTCATGCATGTCGACAACTTCGTGCGTGGCAAGGGCAAGTTCATGCTCACGCCCTTCGTGCCCACCGAGGAACGCGCGAACCGCCGGTTCCCGCTGCTGCTCACGACCGGCCGTATTCTGTCGCAGTACAACGTGGGCGCGCAGACGCGGCGCACCGCCAATCGACTATGGCATGCCGAGGACTGGCTGGAAGTCCATCCCTCGGATGCCGAGCTGCGCGGTATCGAGGACGGCACGCTCGTGGCCGTGGCCTCGCGCATGGGCGAAACCACCCTGCGTGCCAAGGTCAGCGAGCGCATGACCCCCGGCGTGGTCTATACCACCTTCCACTTTCCGGAAACGGCGGCGAACGTGGTGACCACCGAGTTCTCCGACTGGGCCACCGAATGCCCCGAGTACAAGGTCACGGCGGTGGAAGTGCGGCCCTGTAACACCCTGTCCGAATGGCAGCGCCGCTATATCGATATGCGCGAGCGACAGCAGCAGATCGACGGTGAGCAACCGGTACGTCATCCCGACTCCGTGGCAGCCGGCTTTGATGCGGGCGATACGGAATGGGAGCCGGCCGAGTAGCCGGCGGCACGCACAACGAGGAGACTTGCGATGAACAACGACAAGATGGTGCGCCAGGCCAATCAGATCGCCCAGTATTTCAGCGCGTATCCCCAGGCGCGGGCCGAGGAGGGCGTGCTCGGCCATATTCGCAAGTTCTGGGAGCCGCGGCTGCGCCGCCAGCTGGTCGCCTATGTCGCCGACGGCGGCAACGGCCTGCATGCGCTCGTGCACAGCGCGGTGAACGCACTGCGCGACGAAACCGTGAGCACGGCGGCCGCCGGCGAGCCGGCCGCGAGCCAGGAGATCGGGCGTCGCGCGACCTGAACACGGGGTGCCTGATGGGAGCAAGGCTCAGAAATCGTGTACGAAGCGCTGGCGTTCGTGCTTCGAACGATCTGCCTGTTCGCCTTGTTTGCGTGTCTTCGTGTTCATTCGCGCACGATAGGGCGGATTGAACGCAAGCAGGCGCTGCCGGTGTGATCAAGCCGTTGTCAGTCGCGACTGTCGGCCAGCGGAAACAACGCGCCTTCGCGGCAGGTTTCGAACAGGGCCGCCACCATCGGTGAGAGCGGGTCGCGTTCCAGCGTCACCAGTCCCACCCGGTGGGTACTGTCGATATCATCGAGCGCGATCGAGCGGATCGACGTATCCGGGGCAAGCAGCTCGCTGAAATATTCCGGCAGAATTCCGCTCAGGCCCGCGAATTTGATATGCGCCCAGACATTGACGATCGAATCGGTTTCGACCGGCGCGACCGGCGTCTTGTGCGTGCGCGCAAAGATCTCATCGATGATGCGCCGGTTCTGCATATTCGGCGTGAGCAGACACAGCGGCTCCTCTGCGGCTTCGCGCCAGGTCACGCTGCGCCGGTTCGTCCATGGATGGTCATGGGCCACGAACAACCGGTAGCGTTCGGCATAGAGGTCGAGCGTGGTCATATGCTCGACGGGTTCGTTGTCGAGATAGGTAATCCCGGCATCGAGGCGAAAGTCCTGGATATCGCGTAGCAGCTCGTCGGAGGTGCGCGAATAGATCGCGAATGCCACTTTCGGGTAGCGGCGGCGCATGGACTGCGTGAGTGCCACCACCATCGGCAACGCCGAAGGCACCACGCCCAGCGACAGCCGGCCCGCCAGGCCGCCCTTGAGTACGGTCAGCTCTTCATTCATGGCCGCACAGTCGCGCAGGATTGCCTGCGCCCACTGCAAAACGCGCCGGCCTTCCGGTGTCAGGTCGTGATAGCGCTGGCCGCGTTCGACAATCGGCACGCCCAGTTCCTGTTCGAGTTGCCGGATGCGCCCGGACAGGGTCGGCTGGGTGACATGACAGCGTTCCGCGGCGCGCGTGAAGTGGCGTTCCTCGGCCAGCGCGACCAGATATTGCAGCTGTTTTATATCCATACGCCCGCTCTCGTCGCCTGTTGTGACTGCCGACTCGCGTATGATGATCATCATACGTGCTGGAATGCGGCAAACGATTGCTTTTTTGCGGTTGACAATCAGGTTTCGATTGCGAACAATGCGCGGCTCGTTTGTGGAGGGATACCCAAGCGGTCAAAGGGAACAGACTGTAAATCTGTCGGCTCAGCCTTCGGAGGTTCGAATCCTCCTCCCTCCACCACTTGAACAATAGAGGTAAGTAGCAATAACTGGTGGTTGCGGCGAACACAAAGCCGGACCGAGGAAGGGTTCGAACCGTTAGAGGTTCGACGAGGGCGCGAAGCGACCGAGAACGGTCGCGGCACGCGACCGGCCCGTAGGGTGAGCGCCGCAGGCGCGACTAATCCTCCTCCCTCCACCATAAAATCTGAAGCTCGCAAGATTCGGTCGGCTTGATAGGCGGTTAGGAATAGGTAAGGGTCGTAGGCGGTTTTCGGGCCGATAGCGGTTCGACGAGTGGCGGCGCCGCCGAGAGCGGTCGCATAGCGCTGAATAGCCTGCCTCCTTGAAGCGTTCTCATGATCGACTATGGTTGTCCGGTTTTTGCGGGTACGTCGGCACCCCAGGCAGCGCCCTTGCAGGAAGCGCCGGGATTGGCGACAGTCGGGTGGTTGGCAGCGCGGGCGTAGTTCAATGGTAGAACCTCAGCCTTCCAAGCTGATGATGCCGGTTCGATCCCGGTCGCCCGCTCCAGTTTGAGATTCGCTTGGCGAATCGACAATTTGTGGCCCATGTAGCTCAGCGGTAGAGCACTTCCTTGGTAAGGAAGAGGTCACCGGTTCAAGTCCGGTCATGGGCTCCAGTATTGCCGGCGATGCAATGGCGTGGTCGGCGCGCGATGCGTTTTGGCGTCGCGGCTACGGCGAGTTGAACTCACGGCAACAACGACGAAAGGCGAGTAATGTCCAAATCAAAATTCGAGCGTAACAAGCCGCACGTAAACGTCGGCACGATTGGTCACGTGGACCATGGCAAGACCACGTTGACGGCGGCGCTGACGGTGGTATCGAACCGTTTGTTCGGATCGCAGCTGTCGGCGTTTGACATGATCGACAAGGCGCCGGAAGAGAAGGCGCGTGGTATCACGATCTCGACCTCGCACGTTGAATACGAAAGCGAAGCGCGTCACTACGCGCACGTGGACTGCCCGGGTCACGCCGACTACGTCAAGAACATGATCACCGGTGCCGCCCAGATGGACGGCGCGATTCTGGTGGTATCCGCTGCGGACGGCCCGATGCCGCAGACGCGTGAGCACATTCTGCTGTCGCGCCAGGTTGGCGTGCCGCACATCGTCGTGTTCCTGAACAAGGCCGACATGGTCGACGACGAAGAGCTGCTTGAGCTCGTCGAAATGGAAGTGCGCGAACTGCTCGACGCCTACGACTTCCCGGGCGACGACACCCCGGTGATCGTCGGCTCCGCGCTGAAGGCGCTGGAAGGCGACGAAGGCGAATTCGGCATCGAAGCCATCGCCAAGCTGGTTCGTGCCATGGACGACTTCATCCCCGAGCCGGAACGTGCCGTGGACGGCGCCTTCCTGATGCCGGTTGAAGACGTCTTCTCGATCTCCGGTCGCGGCACCGTCGCCACCGGTCGTGTCGAGCGCGGCATCGTCAACGTCGGCGACGATATCGAAATCGTCGGCATCAACCCCACGACCAAGACCACGGTCACGGGTGTTGAAATGTTCCGTCGTCTGCTCGACCAGGGTCAGGCTGGCGACAACATTGGCGTGCTGCTGCGTGGCACCAAGCGTGAAGACATCGAGCGCGGCCAGGTGCTGGCCAAGCCCGGTTCGATCACGCCGCACACCAAGTTCGAATGCGAAGTGTACGTGCTGAAGAAAGAAGAAGGCGGTCGTCACACGCCGTTCTTCAAGGGCTACCGCCCGCAGTTCTACTTCCGCACGACCGACGTGACGGGCGCGTGTGAACTGCCGGCCGACACCGAGATGGTGATGCCGGGCGACAACGTCACGATGAACGTCGAACTGATCCACCCGATCGCGATGGAAGAAGGCCTGCGCTTCGCCATTCGTGAAGGCGGCCGCACCGTGGGTGCCGGCGTCGTGACCAAGATTACGGAATAGTGGAATAACGCGATTGCGGCGTGCGCACGGTCGGTCTGAAACCGAATCGCGCGTAACGCCGCTTTCGTGTTTGTAGTCGCGAAAACGGCGGGGCAGTTGCCAAAGCTGGAAACTGTGCTAACATCCGCCGTCTTTTTCGCGGGCAATGAGTTTACGCGCATAGGCCAGTAGCTCAATTGGCAGAGCAGCGGTCTCCAAAACCGCAGGTTGGGGGTTCGAGTCCCTCCTGGCCTGCCACGTAGGCAGGCATTTCCACTTTTTGGTCGAGTCGTCGATGGCAACCCAAGAAAAACGTACGAGCTCCCTGCTCGACACAGCGCTGCTATGGCTAGCCATTGGCGTGCTGCTGGCGAGCATGGTCGGCTACTACTATTTCACGGCGCATACCGACCTCGTGCGCGTGCTTGGCCTGTTGGGCGGCACCGCGGTTGCAATCGCCATAGCGCTGCAGACCGCGATCGGCAAAACCGCCTGGGCTTATATCCAGGGGTCGCGCACCGAGTTGCGGCGCATGGTGTGGCCGACGCGCCGTGAAACGGTCCAGACCACGCTGATGGTTGTGGTTGTCGTTCTTATTCTGGCCGTGTTCATCTGGGCGCTGGATATCGTGCTCGCTTGGGCTGTTCAACTTCTGACCGGCCGTTAGGCGCAAGGCGAATTCTTATGGCCAAGCATTGGTACGTGGTTCATGCCTTCTCGCAGTACGAGAAGAAAGTGCGCGACTCTCTCAAGGAGTACGCGGCACGCCACGGCATGGAAGATTACTTCGGCGACATTCTTGTGCCGACCGAAGAGGTGGTCGAGATCAAGGATGGCCAGCGCCGTACGACCGAGCGCAAGTTCTTTCCGGGTTATGTGCTCGTTCATATGGAAATGAACGACGACACATGGCACTTGGTCAAGAGTGTGCCGCGGGTGCTCGGCTTTATTGGCGGAACGGCCGATCGGCCGGCGCCGATCACCGACGCGGAGGCGGATCAGATTCTTAATCGCGTCGAAGAGTCGGTTGAGAAGCCGCGTCCGAAGACGGTTTTCGAGCCGGGTCAGGAGGTTCGTGTGATCGACGGGCCGTTCGCTGATTTCAATGGCGTGGTCGAGGAAGTCAATTACGAAAAGAACCGCCTGCGTGTGGCGGTGACGATCTTCGGGCGTTCAACGCCGGTCGATCTGGAATTCGATCAGGTCGAAAAGAGCTGATCCATCATCGCGACGCACGGTGCGTCGCATTCTTTGTCACAGGGAGTCCGGGTCAGGCCCGTGACGCATGCACCTGAAGGAGTAGTTCAATGGCCAAGAAGATTAGCGGCTATATCAAGCTGCAGATCCCGGCCGGCAAGGCCAATCCGAGTCCCCCGGTGGGTCCGGCTCTGGGTCAGCACGGCGTGAACATCATGGAGTTCTGCAAAGCGTTCAACGCTGAAACGCAGGATATCGAGCCGGGTCTGCCGATTCCGGTCGTGATTACGGTGTTCTCGGATCGCAGTTTCTCATTCGTCAAGAAGACGCCGCCGGCGGCAATTCTGTTGAAGAAGGCTGCCAAGATCACCAGTGGTGCGGCCGATCCGCTGCGCAACAAGGTCGGTACGGTTACTCGTGCGCAGGTCGAAGAGATTGCGCAAACCAAATGGGCAGACCTCAACGCTGCCGATATGGATGCTGCGGTTCGCATCATTTCAGGTAGTGCCCGTTCGATGGGCATCAAGGTGGAGGGCTAAGCCATGGCTAAGATTTCCAAGCGCAAGGCCGTCATCCGCGATCAGGTCGATCCGGTCAAGGTCTATCCGGTAGACGAAGCCCTCGATCTGCTCAAGAAGCTGTCCAGTGCCAGGTTCACCGAGTCGGTTGAAGTGGCCGTGAATCTCGGCGTGAATGCGCGCAAGTCGGATCAGAACGTGCGTGGCTCTACTGTCATGCCGAACGGCACCGGCAAGAGCGTTCGCGTGGCTGTGTTCACCCAGGGTGAGAACGCCGAAAAAGCCAAGGCTGCCGGCGCCGACATCGTGGGGTTCAATGATTTGGCCGAGCAGGTTCAGGCAGGCGAAATCAATTTCGACATGGTCGTCGCGACGCCGGATGCGATGCCGGTCGTGGGTCGTCTGGGTCAGATTCTGGGCCCGAAAGGTCTGATGCCGAACCCGAAGACCGGCACGGTGACCACCGACGTCGAAACCGCGGTCAAGAACGCCAAGGCCGGTCAGGTGCAATATCGTACTGACAAGGCGGGCATTATTCACTGCGCGATTGGCAAGGTGGATTTTGAAAACACCGCGCTGAAGGAAAATCTGGCCGCGCTGATCGCAGATCTTCGCAAAGCCAAGCCGGCGAACGCGAAAGGCGTGTATTTCAAGAAAGTGTCGCTGTCGACGACGATGGGTCCCGGCCTTGCCGTGGATGCAGCGAGTTCGAGCGCGGCATAGGTAGATGTTCGGCGGCGTGGCCTTGGTGGTCGTGTCGTCGGTGAAGAAGTTCTTTGTAGCGCAGCCCGCTCTTTGGATGGCTGCGTCGTCAAAGACCGTTAGGCGAGCCGAAGGTCTCGGTTCTTAAAGGCGACGACGCCAGCCTACGCAGATGACGTGTGTCGTGTGGTGTTAGTTCGCCGGCGGCAGTCGTCGACGGTTATATCTTCGGGTATAGCCGGTCAATCATCCGGCGGCATGTGTCGTCGGTTTGCTCAAGGAGTGATGACTATGGCCATGAGTTTTGAAGCCAAGCAGGCCATGGTGGCAGAAGTCAGCGACGTGGCGAATCGCGCGCATTCCGCAGTGCTTGCGGAATACCGCGGTCTCACGGCTGGCCAGATGGACGCGCTTCGCGTGAACGCCCGAGAGGGTGGTGCGTATTTGAAAGTCGTCAAGAACAATCTGGCCAAGCTGGCCCTGAAGGGTACCGAGTACGAATGCATGAGCGATGCGTTCGTCGGTCCGGTCATTCTGGGGTTCTCCCTGGAAGATCCGGGTTCGGCGGCACGCGTCGTCAGTGATTTTCGTAAGGATCACGACGCCCTGAAGGTAACGGCGATTTCGTTCAACGGGCAGTTGCTGCCTGGCGAACAGCTCGATCGTCTGGCCAAGCTGCCGACCCGTGACGAGGCCCTGTCCCAGCTGATGCGTGTCATGACGGCACCTGTCGAGAAGCTGGCCCGGGTTACGCGCGAGCCGGTTGCTCAGCTGTCCCGCACCGTGGCTGCAGTCCGCGATCAGAAGCAGGCTGCTTGAATCAATTGAAACGGGCCGTTCGGCCCCAAACGTATTAGGAGCGAATAATGGCTGCTACGAAGGAAGAAGTACTCGAAGCGATCTCCGAAATGTCCGTCATGGACGTTGTCGAGCTCGTCGAGATGATGGAAGAGAAATTCGGCGTCTCTGCAGCTGCCCCGGTGGCAATGGCTGCAGCCGGCGGCGGCGGCGGCGAAGCCGCAGCGGCCGAAGAGCAGACCGAGTTCGATGTGGTCTTGGCCAGCTTCGGCGACAACAAGGTTGGCGCTATTAAGGCTGTCCGTGCCATCACCGGCCTGGGTCTGAAAGAAGCCAAGGAAATGGTTGAATCCGCGCCCGCCACCCTGAAGGAAGGCGTTGCGAAGGAAGAAGCCGAGGAAATGAAGACCAAGCTTGAAGAAGCCGGCGCCAAGGTCGAGCTTAAGTAAGGCAGGACGCGTCAAAGGCATTGTTCGAAACGATAATTTGACGCAGTTCCGGAACTGGCTGGTAGCGGAAACGCTGCCGGCCTTTTCCCGTTGCCCCCGACCGAACGCGCGCGAAACCAGCTGCGAAATTCTCACGCTTTTGCAGCAAGTCCAACCAGAGGGTTGAGTGACATGGCCTACTCGTTTACCGAGAAAAAACGTATTCGCAAAGACTTTGCGAAACAGCCTTCAGTGCTGGAGATGCCGTTCCTGCTGGCGACCCAGCTGGATTCGTATCGACAGTTCCTGCAGAAGGATCTCGATCCCGAAAAGCGCGCTGGTATGGGTTTGCATGCCGCGTTCTCGTCGGTGTTTCCGATGTCCAGTCATTCGGGCAGTGCCGCGCTCGAATATGTCAGCTATCGGCTCGGTCAGCCCGTGTTCGACGAGAAAGAGTGTCGCGTACGCGGCATGATCTACTCGGCGCCGCTGCGCGTGACCGTGCGTCTGATCATTTACGATAAAGACAGCAAGGCGAACCCGAAGCCGGTCAAGGACATCAAGGAGCAGGAAGTCTACATGGGCGAGTTGCCGCTCATGACCGACACCGGCACCTTCATCATCAACGGCACCGAGCGGGTTATCGTCAACCAGCTCCACCGTAGTCCCGGTGTGTTCTTCGACCACGATCGTGGCAAGACGCATTCCTCGGGCAAATATCTGTATTCCGCGCGCGTGATTCCGTACCGCGGTTCGTGGCTCGATTTCGAGTTCGATCCGAAGGACAACGTCTACGTGCGTATCGATCGTCGCCGCAAGCTGCCGGCGACGGTGCTCCTGCGCGCGCTCGGCTACGACACCGAGCAGATGCTGGAGATCTTCCACGAGACCAACATGTTCCACCTGTCCGACAAGGGCGTGGAAATGGAGCTCGTGCCCGAACGTCTGCGCGGCGAAACCGCGACGTTCGATATCAAGGCCGGTTCCGACGTCATCGTCGAGGAAGGCCGTCGTATTACCGTGCGCCATATCCGCAAGCTCGAAGAAGCGGGTGTGGATCGCCTCGAAGTGCCGGAAAGCTATCTCGTGGGCAAGGTGCTCGCGCGCGGCATCATCGATACCGATACCGGTGAAGAGCTGGCGCCGGCCAACACCGAGCTCACTGAAGAGCTGGTCGAGGCCCTGCGTATGGCCGGCATTCAGGACGTGCCCACGCTGTACGTGAACGACCTGGATCATGGCCCGTACATGTCCAACACGCTGATGGTCGATCCGAGCACCACGCAGCTGGAAGCGCTGGTCGAGATTTACCGCATGATGCGTCCCGGCGAGCCGCCGACCAAGGACGCGGCCGAAAACCTGTTCGGCAACCTGTTCTTCAACGAAGACCGTTACGACCTGTCGGCCGTCGGCCGCATGAAGTTCAACCGTCGCCTGGGCCGCGAAGACGCGACCGGCGAATCGGTGCTGTCCAATGACGACATCATCGATGTATTGAAGGAGCTGGTGTCGATTCGTAACGGCATCGGCCAGACCGACGATATCGACCATCTCGGCAACCGGCGTGTGCGCTCGGTCGGCGAAATGGCCGAAAACGCCTTCCGTACCGGTTTGGTACGTGTCGAGCGCGCGGTGCGCGAGCGCCTGTCGATCGCCGAATCCGAAGGCCTGATGCCCCAGGATCTGATCAACGCCAAGCCGGTGGCTGCCGCGGTCAAGGAATTCTTCGGCTCCTCGCAGCTGTCGCAGTTCATGGACCAGAACAACCCGCTGTCGGAGGTCACGCATAAGCGTCGTGTATCCGCCCTCGGGCCGGGTGGTCTGACCCGTGAGCGCGCCGGCTTCGAAGTGCGCGACGTGCACCCGACCCATTACGGCCGTATCTGTCCGATCGAAACGCCGGAAGGCCCGAACATCGGTCTGATCAACTCGTTGTCGGTCTACTCGCGTACCAACGACTACGGCTTCCTGGAAACGCCGTATCGCAAGGTCGAGAACGGCCGCGCGACCGAAGAGGTCGAGTATCTGTCGGCGATCGAGGAAGGCCGCTACGTCATCGCACAGGCGAATGCCCGTGTGGACGACAACGGCGATCTGGTCGACGAGCTGGTTTCCTGCCGTCATCAGAACGAGTTCACCATGGCCTCGCCGGATCGCGTCCAGTACATGGACGTGTCGCCGAAGCAAATCATGTCCGTGGCCGCCTCGCTGGTGCCGTTCCTCGAGCATGACGACGCCAACCGCGCGCTCATGGGCTCGAACATGCAGCGTCAGGCCGTGCCCTGTCTGCGTGCCGACAAGCCGCTGGTCGGTACCGGTATCGAACGCAAGGTCGCGATCGACTCCGGCAACGCCGTGACCGCGCGTCGTGGCGGTGTGGTCGACAAGGTCGACGCCTCGCGTGTCGTGGTTCGTGTCTATGACGACGAAACCTCGGCCGACGAAGCGGGCGTGGATATCTACAACATGGTCAAGTACACGCGTTCGAACCAGAACACGTGTCTCAACCAGAAGCCGCTGGTCGCCCCGGGCGATCGTATCGAGCGCGGCGACGTGCTGGCGGACGGCCCGTCCACCGACATGGGCGAGCTGGCGCTGGGTCAGAACCTGCTGGTGGCCTTCATGCCCTGGCATGGTTACAACTTCGAGGACTCGATCCTGATCTCCGAGCGCGTGGTCGAAGAAGACCGCTTCACCTCGGTGCATATCGAAGAACTGACCTGTGTCGCGCGTGAGACCAAGCTCGGGCCGGAGGAAATCACCTCGGATATTCCGAACGTGAATGAATCCGCGCTGCAGAAGCTGGACGAATCCGGTATTGCCTATATCGGCGCCGAAGTGAAGGCCGGCGATATTCTGGTGGGCAAGGTCACGCCCAAGGGCGAAACCCAGCTCACCCCGGAAGAAAAGCTCCTGCGGGCCATCTTTGGCGAGAAGGCATCCGATGTGAAGGATTCTTCGCAGCGGGTGCCGCCGGGCATGGACGGCACCGTGATCGACGTGCGCGTATTCACGCGTGACGGCGTCGAGAAGGACGCCCGTGCGCTGTCGATCGAGGAAGACGAACTGGCCGAGGTGCGCAAGGACCTCAACGACCAGCAGCGTATCTTCGAAGACGATCTGTTCGATCGCCTGCGCAGCATGCTGCTGGGCAAGGTCGCCGATGGCGGGCCGAACAAGCTCAAGGCCGATGCCAAGATCACCGCCGACTATCTCGACGGTCTGGATCGCGGCAAGTGGTTCGATATTCGTCTGCAGGACGAAAGCGCGCAGTCGCAGCTCGAATCCATCGCCCAGCGCCTGAAGGATCAGAAAGCCGACTTCGAGCGCCGTTTTACCTCGAAGAAGGAAAAGATCACCCAGGGCGACGAGCTTGCTCCGGGCGTGCTCAAGATGGTCAAGGTCTATCTGGCCGTTAAGCGTCGTGTGCAGCCGGGCGACAAGATGGCCGGCCGTCACGGTAACAAGGGCGTGATCTCGCAGATCGTGCCGGTCGAGGACATGCCGTATCTGGAAGACGGTACCCCGGCCGATATCGTGCTCAACCCGCTGGGCGTGCCCTCGCGCATGAACATCGGTCAGGTGCTGGAAACGCATCTGGGCTGGGCAGCACGTGGCATTGGTCTGCGCGTGGGCGAAATGCTCGAGCAGCAGCAGGCCGTCGGCGAGATTCGGGAATTCCTGAAGAAGGCCTACTACACCGAAGGCGGTACCCAGGAAGACATCGACAGTCTCACCGACGAAGAGATGATGACGATGGCCGGTAACCTCGTGGGCGGCATGCCCACGGCCACGCCGGTGTTCGACGGTGCCGATGAAGACGAGATTCGTCGTCTGCTCAAGCTCGCCGGGCTGCCGGAATCGGGCCAGGCCACGCTCATCGACGGCCGCACCGGCGAGACCTTCTCGCGCCCGGTGACCGTCGGCTATATGTACATGCTCAAGCTCAACCATCTGGTCGACGACAAGATGCATGCCCGTTCGACTGGCCCGTACTCGCTGGTCACCCAGCAGCCGCTGGGCGGCAAGGCGCAGTTCGGCGGTCAGCGCTTCGGCGAAATGGAAGTCTGGGCGCTGCAGGCCTACGGCGCGGCGTACACGCTGCAGGAAATGCTCACGGTGAAATCCGACGACGTGACGGGTCGTACCCGCATGTACAAGAACATCGTCGACGGCGATCACCAGATGCATGCCGGCATGCCCGAATCGTTCAACGTGTTGACCAAGGAAATCCGTTCGCTGGGTCTCAACATCGAACTCGAGGAAGATGATTAGTGAGGTACGCGGTGGCGGCCGGCAAGCCCGGCCGCCAGCGGCGGATTAACCCACCGCCGCGCGTTGTGTCCACGCCCCTCACGATCTGGAGTACCCCATGAAAGATCTGCTGAATCTGTTCAAGAGCGCCGACGACGTCGAAGAATTCGACGCCATCAAGATCGGCCTCGCGTCGCCGGAAACGATCCGTTCGTGGTCGTTCGGCGAGGTGAAAAAGCCGGAAACCATCAACTACCGTACGTTCAAGCCGGAACGTGACGGGCTGTTCTGTGCGCGTATCTTTGGCCCGGTCAAGGATTACGAATGCCTGTGCGGCAAGTACAAGCGCATGAAGCACCGCGGTGTGATCTGCGAAAAATGCGGCGTCGAGGTCACCCAGACCAAGGTGCGTCGTGAGCGCATGGGTCATATCGACCTGGCCTCGCCGGTCGCCCATATCTGGTTCCTCAAGAGCCTGCCGTCCCGTATCGGCCTGCTGCTCGACATGCCGCTGCGCGCGATCGAGCGCGTGCTGTATTTCGAAGCCTATGTGGTCACCGATCCGGGCATGACCCCGCTCGAGCCGTACTCGCTGCTCACCGAAGAGGAATACCTCGATACGGTCGAACAGTACGGCGACGAATTCGCGGCCAAGATGGGCGCGGAAGCGGTGCTCGATATCCTTCGCAACATGGACATGGGCGCAGAAGCCCAGCGCATGCGCGAAGAACTCAATGCCACCGGTTCGGCCACCAAGATCAAGCGTCTCGGCAAGCGCCTGAAGCTGCTGGAGTACTTCCAGCAGTCGGGCAACAAGGCCGAGTGGATGATTATGCGCGTACTGCCGGTGCTGCCGCCGGATCTGCGTCCGCTGGTGCCGCTGGACGGCGGTCGGTTCGCGACCTCGGATCTCAACGATCTGTATCGTCGCGTGATCAACCGCAACAACCGTCTGCGTCGCCTGCTCGAACTCAACGCCCCGGACATCATCGTGCGCAACGAAAAGCGCATGCTGCAGGAGTCCGTGGACGCGCTGATCGACAACGGCCGTCGCGGTCGCGCGATCACCGGCTCCAACCGTCGCCCGCTCAAGTCGCTGGCCGACATGATCAAGGGCAAGCAGGGCCGTTTCCGTCAGAACCTGCTGGGCAAGCGTGTCGACTACTCGGGCCGTTCGGTCATCGTGGTCGGCCCGACGCTCAAGCTGCACCAGTGCGGTCTGCCCAAGAAGATGGCGCTGGAGCTGTTCAAGCCGTTCATCTATTCGCGCCTGCAGCGTCTGGAGCTGGCCTCCACGATCAAGGCTGCCAAGAAGATGGTCGAGCGCGAAGAGCCGGAAGTCTGGGATATGCTCGAGGAAGTCATCCGCGAGCACCCGGTCATGCTCAACCGTGCGCCGACCCTGCATCGTCTGGGTATCCAGGCGTTCGAGCCGGTGCTCATCGAAGGCAAGGCGATCCAGCTGCATCCGCTGGTCTGCACCGCCTTCAACGCCGACTTTGACGGCGACCAGATGGCCGTCCACGTGCCGCTGTCCATCGAAGCGCAGCTGGAAGCGCGCGTGCTGATGATGGCGTCGAACAACATCCTGTCGCCGGCCTCCGGTGCGCCGATCATCGTACCGACCCAGGACGTCGTGCTCGGCCTGTACTGGATGACGCGTTCGCGCGTGAATCAGCTCGGCGAGGGCATGACCTTCGCGGACGTCTCCGAGGTCTATCGTGCCTATGATGCCCAGCAGGTCGATCTGCAGGCGCATATCAAGGTGCGTATCAACGACGTCGACGTGGACGAGGACAATAACCAGACGCCGGTGACCCGGATCGTGGAAACCACGGTCGGCCGTGCGATGCTGTCCGAAATCCTGCCCAAGGGCCTGCCCTTCAAGCTCATCAACCGTGAGCTGGACAAGAAGGCGGTCGGCGATGTCATCAACTCCAGCTATCGCGATGTCGGTCTCAAGGACACGGTCGTGTTCGCTGACCAGCTGATGTACACGGGTTTTCGCATGTCCACCAAGGCGGGTATTTCCATCGCCGTGGGCGACATGGTGATCCCGGAAGAAAAGACCACCGTGCTGGCGCGTGCCGAGGACGAGGTCAAGGAGATCGAGGAGCAGTACACCTCCGGTCTCGTGACCCAGGGCGAGCGCTACAACAAGGTCATCGATATCTGGTCGCGTGCCAACGAGCAGATCGCGGGCGCGATGATGGACAAACTCGGTCTCGACGAAGTGGTCGACTCCGAAGGCAATGCCATCGACCAGACGTCGTTCAACTCGATCTTCATGATGGCGGATTCCGGCGCGCGTGGTAGTGCGGCCCAGATTCGTCAGCTGGCCGGTATGCGTGGCCTGATGGCCAAGCCGGATGGCTCGATCATCGAGACGCCCATTACCGCGAACTTCCGTGAAGGTCTGAACGTACTCCAGTACTTCATCTCCACACATGGTGCGCGTAAGGGTCTGGCCGATACCGCGCTCAAGACCGCGAACTCGGGTTATCTGACCCGCCGTCTCGTGGACGTGTCCCAGGACGTGGTCATTACCGATCACGACTGCGGGACCGACCAGGGAATCAAGATGTATCCCATCGTCGAAGGCGGCGATGTGGTCGAACCCCTGCGCGAGCGCGTGCTCGGTCGTGTGTTGGCCTCCGACGTTGTCGATCCGGCCACCAACCACACCCTGCTCAACGCCGGTCAGCTGCTCTCCGAAAAGGAAGTGGATCTGCTCGAGGTCAACTCGATCGACGAGGTCCACGTGCGCAGCCCGATCACCTGCGAAGCGCCGTTCGGTGTCTGTGCGCAGTGCTACGGCCGCGATCTGGCCCGGGGCGAGCAGGTATCCATCGGTGAATCGGTGGGCGTGATCGCTGCGCAGTCGATCGGCGAGCCGGGTACCCAGCTGACCATGCGTACCTTCCACGTGGGTGGTGCCGCATCGCGTGCGGTCTCGGCCGACGGGGTCGAGGTCAAGTCCGCCGGTACCGTCAAACTGCACAACATCAAGACGGTCGAACATGCCGAGGGCGGTCACCTGGTGGCCGTGTCGCGTTCCGGCGAAATTGGCGTCATGGACGACAATTATCGCGAGAAGGAACGCTACAAGATCCCCTACGGTGCACGTCTGCATGTGGGCGAGGGCGATGTGGTCGAGGCCGGCGCCCGTCTGGCCGACTGGGACCCGCATACCCACCCGATCATCTCGGAAGTCGCCGGCAAGGTGAAATTCGAGGAGTTCATCGAGGGTGTGACCGTCCAGCGCGAAATCGACGAGATCACCGGTGTATCCACGCTGGTGGTTACCGAGCCGAAATCGCGTGGCCAGGGCAATCGCGACCTGCGTCCGGTGATCAAGCTGCTGGATAACGACGGCAACGAGCTCAACTTCCCGGGCACCGAAATCCCGGCGGCCTACAGTCTGCCGCCCAAGGCCATCGTGGTGGTCGAGGACGGCCAGAGCGTGGTCGTGGGTGACGTCACCGCACGTATTCCGCAGGAATCGTCCAAGACGCGTGATATCACCGGTGGTCTGCCGCGTGTGGCCGATCTGTTCGAGGCGCGCAAGCCCAAGGTTCCGGCGATTCTTGCCGAGGCCGCGGGTACGATTCGCTTCGGCGAGGCGACCAAGGGCAAGCAGCGCCTCAAGATCGTGGACTCGGAAGGCTACGAGAACGAGATCCTCATTCCCAAGTGGCGCCAGATCAACGTGTTCGAAGGCGAGCACGTCGAGAAGGGCGAGATCATCTCGGATGGCGAGCCCATGCCGCACGATATCCTGCGCCTGCAGGGTATTCCCAAGCTGGCGGACTATCTGGTCAAGGAAATCCAGGACGTCTACCGCTTGCAGGGCGTGCGCATCAACGACAAGCACATCGAGGTGATCGTGCGTCAGATGCTGCGCCGGGTGGAAATCGTCGATGCCGGCGATACATCCTTCCTGCAGGGCGAACAGGCGGAATACCAGGCGGTACTCAACGAAAACCGCCGGGTCGAGGCCAAGGGCGAGCAGCCGGCCACATTCGACCGCCTGCTGCTGGGCATCACCAAGGCCAGTCTGTCGACGGAGTCGTTCATCTCGGCGGCATCGTTCCAGGAGACTACGCGCGTGCTCACCGAGGCCGCCGTACGCGGCGCCCGCGACGACCTGCGTGGCCTCAAGGAGAACGTCATCGTCGGTCGTCTGATTCCGGCCGGTACCGGTCTTGCGTACCACGAGCAGCGCCGCCGCGAGCGTCTCGGGCCGCTGGATCTGGAAGGCGCGCTGCCGCGCGACGAACAGATCCCCGGCGCCAGCGACGAGGCCGAAGCCGAGGAATCCACCAACGAAGACTCGGCCTGAGGTGATATGGCGCGCCGTGCTTGACAGCGCGGCGCGCCACTATTAGTATCCGCCGTCCTTTAACGGCAGCACGACGTCGGGTCGCGCTGCCTTAATATTTTTAATCGATCGAGTAGGGTGACGACGTGTCTACGGTCAACCAACTGGTCCGCAAGGGCCGCAAAGACAAGCGCCAGAAGAACGACGTACCCGCGCTGCAGGGCTGTCCGCAGCGCCGTGGTGTGTGCACGCGTGTCTATACCACCACGCCGAAGAAGCCGAACTCCGCGCTGCGTAAGGTTGCACGTGTTCGTCTGACCAACGGTTTCGAAGTCGCCAGCTATATCGGCGGCGAAGGGCATAACCTGCAGGAACACTCGGTCGTGCTCATTCGTGGCGGTCGTGTAAAGGATTTGCCCGGTGTGCGTTATCACACGGTGCGCGGTGCGCTGGACGCCTCGGGCGTCGAGGCACGCCGCCAGGGCCGTTCCAAGTACGGCGCCAAGAAGCCGAAGTCCTAGTCCGAACGCACTAGTTCACCGAATTACCTAAAGGTTCACTATGTCCCGTCGTGCATGCGCGCCGCGTCGCGAAATTCTGCCCGATCCGCGCTATCACAGCGAGCTGCTGGCCAAGTTCATGAACATGATCATGGAAGATGGCAAAAAGTCGAAGGCCGAGGCCATCGTCTATGGCGCGCTGACCCAGATCGGTACCAAGAAAGGCACCGACGAGCCCCTCGAGATTCTCGAGGAAGCGCTGGACAACATCCGTCCGGCGGTCGAGGTCAAGTCCCGCCGTGTCGGTGGTGCGACCTATCAGGTCCCGGTCGAAGTGCGTGCCGTACGCCGTACTACGCTGGCCATGCGCTGGGTGATCGACGCAGCGCGCAAGCGTGGCGAGCATTCCATGGCCCAGCGTCTGGCTGGCGAGTTGCTGGATGCCTCCGAGCATCGTGGCGCCGCGGTTAAAAAGCGCGAAGACACGCACCGGATGGCCGACGCCAACAAGGCGTTCTCGCACTTCCGCTGGTAAGACGCGCGGTTTTCGCGCGCTCCATTTTCGCAAGATTCAAGAGACTTTCATGGCCCGCAAGCATCCTCTCGAGCGCTATCGCAACATCGGCATCATGGCGCATATCGATGCCGGCAAGACCACGACCACCGAGCGTGTGCTCTACTACACCGGCATCTCTCACAAGATGGGCGAAGTGCATGACGGCGCAGCCGTGATGGACTGGATGGCGCAGGAGCAGGAGCGCGGCATCACCATCACCTCGGCTGCGACCACCTGTTTCTGGCAGGGCATGGAGCAGCAGTTCCCCGAGCAGTACCGCATCAACATCATCGACACGCCCGGTCACGTTGACTTCACCATCGAAGTCGAGCGTTCGCTGCGTGTGCTCGACGGCGCGGTATGTGTGCTCGACGCCAACGCCGGTGTCGAGCCGCAGACGGAAACGGTATGGCGCCAGGCCAACAAGTACCACGTGCCGCGGCTGGTGTTCGTCAACAAGATGGACAAGCTGGGTGCGGACTACTATCGCTGCGTGCAGATGATGCGCGATCGTCTGGCCACCCATCCGGTGTCCATCCAGCTGCCGATCGGCGCGGAAGACGATTTCGAAGGCGTGGTCGATCTGCTGCGCATGCAGGCGATCTACTGGAACGAAGAAGACGCAGGTCGTACGTTCGAAGCGCGCGAAATCCCCGATCATCTCAAGGCCGATGCAGAGAAGTATCGCGAAGAGATGGTCGAGGCGGCCGCCGAAGCCAACGAAGCGTTGATGGACAAGTACCTCGAAGACGGTGAGCTGTCCAACGACGACATCAAGGCCGGTCTGCGCACGCGCACCATCAACAACGAAATCTGCCTGTGCCTGTGTGGTACCGCGTTCAAGAACAAGGGCGTGCAGGCGATGCTCGACGCGGTCGTCGACTACCTGCCGGCGCCGACCGAAGTGCCGCCGATCAAGGGCCAGGACGCGAACGATCCCGAAGTCAAGATCGAGCGTCGTGCCAGTGACGAAGAGCCGTTCTCCGCGCTCGTATTCAAGATCGCGACCGACCCGTTCGTCGGTTCGCTGGCCTTTATTCGTGTCTACTCGGGTGTGCTCTCCTCCGGCGACTCGGTCTACAACCCGATCGAGAACAAGAAAGAGCGCGTCGGCCGTATCCTGCAAATGCACTCCAACTCCCGTGAAGAGATCAAGGAAGTGCGTGCGGGTGATATTGCCGCTGTGGTCGGCCTGAAGAATGTCACCACGGGTTATACGCTGTGTGCGCCGGACTCGCAGGTCATTCTCGAGCGCATGGAGTTCCCCGACCCGGTTATCGCGGTGGCCGTCGAGCCGAAATCGCGTGCCGATCAGGAAAAGATGGGCGTGGCCCTGTCGAAGCTGGCCCAGGAGGATCCGTCCTTCCAGGTGCGTACCGACGAGGAAACCGCGCAGACCATCATTTCGGGCATGGGCGAGCTGCACCTGGAAATCATCGTCGATCGCATGAAGCGCGAATTCGGCGTGGAAGCCAACGTCGGCGCACCGCAGGTGGCCTACCGCGAAACGATCCGCAAGGAAGTGGAGCAGGAAGGCAAGTTCGTTCGTCAGTCCGGCGGCCGCGGTCAGTACGGTCACGTCTATCTGCGGCTCGAGCCGCAGGAAGAAGCGGGCATGGGCTACGAGTTCATCAATGCCATTACCGGCGGTGTGGTTCCCAAGGAATACATCAACTCGGTGGACAAGGGTGTGCAGGAGGCCATGACCAACGGTGTGGTCGCCGGCTACCCGATGGTCGATCTCAAGGTCACGCTCTACGACGGCTCCTACCATGACGTTGACTCCAGCGAGGCCGCCTTTAAAATAGCCGGCTCGATGGCGTTCAAGGATGGTGCGCGCAAGGCGTCGCCGGTTCTGCTTGAGCCGATGATGGACGTCGAAGTCGTCACGCCCGAAGAATACATGGGTGATGTGATGGGCGATCTGAATCGCCGTCGCGGCACCGTCAAGGGTATGGAAGACATTCCCACCGGCAAGCAGCTGTCTGCTGAAGTGCCGCTGTCGGAAATGTTTGGTTATTCGACCGATCTGCGCTCCATGAGCCAGGGTCGTGCCACCTATACCATGCAGTTCGAGAAATATTCGGAAGCACCTTCGCATGTAATTGAAGGGCTCACCCGCAACCAGTCGCAAAAGGCATAAGAGGTAGTCGCCGTGTCCAAATCAAAATTCGAGCGTAACAAGCCGCACGTAAACGTCGGCACGATTGGTCACGTGGACCATGGCAACACCACGTTGACGGCGGCGCTGACGGGGGTATCGAACCGTTTGTTCGGATCGCAGCTGTCGGCGTTTGACATGATCGACAAGGCGCCGGAAGAGAAGGCGCGTGGTATCACGATCTCGACCTCGCACGTCGAATACGAAAGTGAAGCGCGTCACTACGCCCACGTCGACTGCCCGGGTCATGCCGACTACGTCAAGAACATGATCACCGGTGCCGCCCAGATGGACGGCGCGATTCTGGTGGTTTCGGCTGCTGACGGCCCCATGCCGCAGACGCGTGAGCACATCCTGCTGTCGCGTCAGGTCGGCGTGCCGCATATCGTCGTGTTCCTCAACAAGGCCGACATGGTCGACGACGAAGAGCTGCTCGAGCTCGTCGAAATGGAAGTGCGCGAACTGCTCGACGCCTACGACTTCCCCGGTGACGACACCCCGGTGATCGTCGGCTCCGCGCTCAAGGCGCTGGAAGGCGACGAAGGCGAATACGGCATCGAAGCCATCGCCAAGCTCGTGCGCGCCATGGACGACTTCATTCCCGAGCCGGAACGTGCCGTGGACGGCGCCTTCCTCATGCCGGTCGAAGACGTCTTCTCGATCTCCGGTCGTGGCACCGTCGCCACCGGTCGTGTCGAGCGTGGCATCGTCAATGTCGGCGACGACATCGAAATCGTGGGCATCAACCCCACCACCAAGACCACCGTCACCGGTGTCGAAATGTTCCGTCGTCTGCTCGACCAGGGCCAGGCCGGCGACAACATCGGCGTACTGCTGCGTGGCACCAAGCGTGAAGACATCGAGCGCGGCCAGGTGCTGGCCAAGCCCGGTTCGATCACGCCGCACACCAAGTTCGAATGCGAAGTGTACGTGCTCAAGAAAGAAGAAGGCGGTCGTCATACCCCGTTCTTCAAGGGCTATCGTCCGCAGTTCTACTTCCGCACGACCGACGTGACGGGTGCGTGTGAACTGCCGGCCGACACCGAGATGGTGATGCCGGGCGACAACGTCACGATGAACGTCGAACTGATCCACCCGATCGCGATGGAAGAAGGCCTGCGCTTCGCCATTCGTGAAGGCGGCCGCACCGTGGGTGCCGGCGTCGTGACCAAGATTACGGAATAAACATGGCCGCAAGTCAGAACATTCGTATTCGCCTCAAGGCTTTCGATCATCGCCTGATCGACAAGTCGGCGCGTGAGATCGTGGAAACCGCCAAGCGCACGGGTGCGCAGGTGCATGGCCCGATCCCGCTGCCGACGCGCAAGGAGCGCTACACGATCCTCATTTCGCCGCATGTGAACAAGGATGCGCGCGATCAGTACGAAATCCGCACGCACAAGCGGATGATGGATATCGTGGAGCCCACGGAGAAGACCGTGGACGCGCTCATGAAGCTGGATCTTGCTGCGGGCGTCGACGTCCAAATTAAATTGCAGTAAGAACGAGACAAAACGGTTGCGGTCTGGTATAGTCCGCGGCCCTGGCGAACGAAGCCCGCTGCACGCGGGCTTCGTTCACTGGATGCAACCAAACTTGAACTGTCGCCCCCTCTAGCGAGTGGCGATAAGCGAGAAGGTACTTAACACATGGCTATTGGATTGGTAGGTCGCAAGCGCGGCATGTCTCGCGTTTTCGACGAAAATGGCGTGTCCGTTCCGGTAACGGTCGTCGAAGTCGAGCCCAATCGCGTCGTTCAGATGAAGGACAGCGACAGTGACGGCTATCGCGCGATTCAGGTAACCACGGGCGAACGTCGTGCAAGTCGCGTGACCAAGGCCGCCGCCGGGCACTTCAAGAAGGCTGGCGTCGAAGCGGGTCGCGGCTTGTGGGAGTTCCGGGTCGAAGGCGAATGGCCGACGGTTCCGGTTGCTGCTCCGCAGTCGACCGAGGAAGGCGAAGAGCCGGCCGAAGCCGAACAGGTCGAGTTGGCCGTCGGTGGCGAGCTGACCGTGTCGCTGTTCTCGGAAGGGCAGATCGTGGACGTGGTCGGGCGCTCGATCGGTAAAGGTTATGGCGGCGTCATCAAGCGCCATAACTTCCGCTCGCAGCGCATGACGCATGGTAACTCCAAGGCGCACCGTGCGCCGGGTTCCATCGGCCAGAACCAGTCGCCCGGCCATGTGTTCAAGGGCAAGAAGATGTCCGGTCAGTTGGGCAATGCGCGCACCACCGTTCAGAACCTGCGGGTCGTACGTGTGGATGCAGAGCGCAACCTGATTCTGATCCAGGGCGGCGTTCCGGGCGCGAAGGGTGGTGACGTGGTCATCAGCCCCGCGGTCAAGAAGGCCGGCTAGGCCCGACTTTTACGACAGGCATAAGTCATGGAACTCAATTTGGCAACAGGCGGCAAGACGGTTTCGGTTTCCGATGCGATCTTTGCTCGTCCGTTCAACAAGGATCTGGTTCATCAGATCGTCACGGCGTATCTGGCTGGCGCTCGTGCGGGCACCAAGGCGCAGAAGAATCGTGCCGAAGTGCGCGGCGGTGGCAAGAAGCCGTGGCGCCAGAAGGGCACCGGTCGTGCCCGTGCCGGCACCATTCGCAGTCCGATCTGGACCGGCGGTGGTGTGACCTTTGCGGCGAGCCCGCGCGATTACGCGCAGAAGGTCAACCGCAAGATGTATCGCGCCGGCATGAGTGCGATCGTCTCGGAGCTGCTGCGCCAGGAGCGTTTGACGGTCATCGAGGCGCCCGCGCTGGAAGCGCGCAGCACCAAGGGTCTGCTCAAGGCGCTGTCCGATCAGAACTGCGAGGCCCGCGGCCTGATCGTGGTCTCCGAAGTCGATGACAAGCTTGGCTATTCGGCCAATAACGTTGTCGGCCTGGACGTGGTCGCCGTGAACGCGCTGGATCCGGTCGTGCTGGTCGGTGCCGAGAATGTGCTCATTACGGAAGACGCGCTGCGCGCGCTCGAAGGTTGGCTGCAATGAATCAGGAACGCATCTTTCAGATTCTGCGCGCGCCCCACATCTCTGAAAAGAGCACCGTGGTGGCCGACGCGAACAATCAGGTCGTCTTCGAAGTTGCGAATACGGCGAGCAAGGCCGAGATCAAGGCGGCGGTGGCCGCGCTTTTCGACGTCAAGGTCGAGGGCGTGAATACGGTTAACGTCAAGCCCAAGCTCAAGCGGTTCCGTGGTCGCCCGGGTGTGCGTAGTGGCTGGAAGAAGGCCTACGTCACGTTGGCCCAGGGCGAGGAAATCGATTTCCTCGACGGCGCCACCCAGTAAGCGCTCGTAGCAAGCGCCAAAAGGTAAGAAACTATGGCACTCAAGAAAGCCAAGCCGACATCCGCGGGTCGTCGCTTCGTCGTCAGCGTCAAGGATGGATCGCTGCATAACGGCAAGCCGGAATCCTCGCTGGTCGTCAAGAAGCACAAGCAGGGTGGTCGCAACAACAACGGTCGCATTACGGTGCGTCACCGTGGCGGCGGCCATCGTCAGCATTACCGCCTGGTGGATTTCAAGCGGGACAAGGATGGTGTGCCGGCCAAGGTCGAGCGCCTTGAATACGATCCGAATCGTAGCGCCAACATCGCCTTGCTGTGCTACGCCGATGGCGAGCGTCGTTACATCATCGCGCCGCGCGGGGTGACCGTTGACACGAAGATCGTGTCCGGTCCGCAGGCGCCGATTCGCCCCGGCAACGCGTTGCCGCTGGCCAGTATTCCCGTAGGCACGACCGTGCATTGCGTGGAAATGCGGCCCGGCAAGGGCGCGCAGCTGGGCCGTAGTGCCGGTGCTGCAATCCAGGTTGCGGCGCGTGCGGGCGAATATGCGGTGATCCGGCTGAAGTCCGGTGAAACGCGGCGCGTACATATCAACTGCCGTGCGACGGTAGGCGAAGTCGGCAATTACGAGCATAGCCTGCGTCAGCTCGGCAAGGCCGGCGCGAAGCGTTGGCGTGGTCGTCGCCCGACCGTTCGCGGCGTGGCGATGAACCCGGTCGATCACCCCCATGGTGGTGGTGAAGGCCGGACCAGTGGCGGTCGGCATCCGACCAGTCCCTGGGGTTGGAAGACCAAGGGTTTCAAGACGCGTGCTAACAAGCGCACCGACGGCATGATTGTTCGTCGCAGCGTCAAGCGTAAGAAGCGGTAAGCCGCGTTTTATAAAGGCACAGGAATAGCTATGCCCCGTTCAATCAAGAAAGGCCCGTTCGTCGATCTGCATCTCGCCGCCAAGGTGGAAGCAGCCGCGAACAGCAGCACCAAGCGTCCGATCAAGACGTGGTCGCGTCGCTCGATGGTGACGCC
Source organism: Salinisphaera sp. T5B8 (assembly GCF_040361255.1). Taxonomy (NCBI): domain Bacteria; kingdom Pseudomonadati; phylum Pseudomonadota; class Gammaproteobacteria; order Salinisphaerales; family Salinisphaeraceae; genus Salinisphaera; species Salinisphaera sp. T5B8. The sequence goes on from NZ_APNG01000018.1 coordinate 40,450, forward strand.
GGACATGATCGGCCTGACGATCGCCGTGCATAACGGCCGTCAGCACGTGCCGGTGTTCGTGTCGGAAAACATGGTCGGGCACAAGCTCGGCGAGTTTTCGCCGACGCGCACCTTCAAGGGCCATCTGGGCGACCGCAAGGGTTAAGGCGAGGACTTATCAATATGGAATCGTTCGCCAAACTTCGTTTCGCGCGTATCTCGCCGCAGAAAGCCCGTCTCGTCGCCGACGAGGTTCGGGGTATGCCGGTCGAGCGCGCCTTGGAGACGCTGCAGTTCTCCACCAAGAAGGCCGCACATATCGTGCGCAAGGTGCTCGAGTCGGCGGTGGCCAACGCCGAGCACAATGAAGGCGCGGATATCGACGAGCTCAAGGTCGCGACGATCATGGTCGACGAAGGTCCGACCATGAAGCGCATGAAGCCCCGTGCTCGTGGTCGTGCCGATCGGATTTTCAAGCGTACGAGTCACGTGACGATTCGCGTCGCAGACAAGTAATCGGATAAAGATATGGGTCATAAAGTACATCCTGTCGGTTTCCGTCTCGGTATCACGTCCGAGTGGAGCTCGCGCTGGTATGCCGAGAACGCCGGCTATCGCGACGCGTTGAATACGGATCTCGAGATCCGTGATTTCATTCGCGAAAAGCTGGCGCATGCCTCGGTCAGCCGTATCCAGATCGATCGTCCGGCGCGTAGCGCCCGGATCACGATTCATACGGCGCGTCCGGGCATCGTCATCGGCAAGAAGGGCGAGGATATCGACAAGCTGCGCGCGGAAGTCTCCGAGCGTATGGGCGTGCCGGTTCATCTGTCGGTCGAAGAGATTCGCCGTCCGGAACTCGATGCCCTGCTTGTGGCCCAGAACATCGCGCAGCAGCTGGAGCGTCGCATCATGTTCCGGCGCGCGATGAAACGCGCGGTCGGCAATGCGATGCGCCTCGGCGCCGGTGGTATTCGTGTCAACGTCGCCGGTCGCTTGAATGGTGCCGAAATCGCGCGTACCGAGTGGTATCGCGACGGTCGCGTGCCGCTGCATACGCTGCGTGCCGACATCGATTACGGCCTGGCTGAAGCCAAGACCACCTACGGCGTGCTCGGCGTCAAGGTCTGGATCTTCAAGGGCGAAGTGTTCGATACCGATCCCAAGATCGAAGAAAAGCCCGCCGATACCGGCGCGGCCGCGGGGTAAACAGCGATGTTGCAACCGAAACGAGTCAAATTCCGCAAGGTCCAGAAAGGCCGTAACCGCGGTCTGGCCCAGCGTGGTAACGCGGTCAGCTTTGGCGAGTATGGCCTGAAGGCGGTCGAGCGGGGTCGTCTGACCGCGCGTCAGATCGAGGCTGCTCGTCGTGCCATGACGCGTCATATCAAGCGTGGCGGCAAGACCTGGATCCGTGTGTTCCCGGACAAGCCGGTCACCAAGAAGCCCATCGAAGTTCGTATGGGTAAGGGCAAGGGCAACGTCGAGTTCTGGGTCGCCAAGGTGCAGCCCGGCTCCATGCTCTATGAAATGGAAGGCGTCAGCCGCGAAGTTGCCCAGGAGGCATTTCGTCTGGCGGCCTCGAAGCTGCCGGTGAAGACGGCCTTTGTCGAACGCAAGATTCTGTAGAGGCGAAGATGAAAGCGAAAGAATTGCGCGAGAAATCGGCCGAAGAACTGGAGAAAGAGCTGCTGTCGCTGCGTCGCGAACAGTTCAATCTGCGCATGCAGCAGGCCACGGGCCAGCTCGCGCAGACCCATCAGTTCGGCGTCATTCGTCGTGACATCGCGCGCATCAAGACTGTGCTGCGCGAAGCCGGCAAATAGGAACAGTTGAGCCATGAGCGAAACGAACGAAACCAACAATACCGCCGCCGAGCAGGAAAAGCGTCAGCGCGTACTGGCCGGCAAGGTCGTGAGTAACGCGATGGACAAGACCATCGTGGTGCTTATCGAGCGGCGCACGCAGCATCCGCTGTACGGCAAGTACATGCGTCGCAGCACGCGTTTGAAGGCGCACGATCCCGAAAACACCTGTCAGGTGGGTGATTTCGTGGAAATCGCAGAAGGCCGCCCGGTGTCGCGCCGCAAGGCGTGGTCGCTGCGGCGCGTGGTCGAGAAGGCCGGCGAATTCGATACCGCAGGATAAACGACAGCCATGATCCAGACAGAATCGGTACTCAATGCAGCCGATAACAGCGGCGCCCGCCGCGTCCAGTGCATCAAGGTGCTGGGCGGCTCGCATCGTCGTTACGCGCGCGTTGGCGACATCATCAAGGTCAGCGTCAAAGACGCGATCCCGCGTGGTCGCGTCAAGAAAGGCGAAGTGATGAATGCAGTCGTGGTGCGTACGCGTCACGGTGTTCGTCGCAACGACGGGTCGCTGATCCGTTTCGACAATAACGCTGCCGTGCTGCTCAACAACAACAATGAGCCGATCGGCACCCGTATCTTCGGGCCGGTCACGCGCGAGCTGCGTGAGAAGTTCATGCGCATCATCTCGCTTGCGCCGGAGGTTCTATGAGCTCCAGAAAGATTCGTAGTGGCGATGAAGTGATCGTCATTAGTGGCAAGGATCGCGGTCGTCGCGGCACGGTCAACCGTGTGCTGGGCGACAAGATCGTGATCGACGGCATCAACATCGCCAAAAAGCATGTGCGTCCGGATCCCAACCAGGGCATCCAGGGTGGCATTGAAGAACGCGAGATGCCGCTGCATATCTCGAACGTGATGCTGTACAACCCGGACACCCAGAAGGGTGAGCGGGTCGGTTTCAAGTGGCTGGGCGAAGGTGCGGACCGACGCAAGGTTCGTATCTACAAGTCGTCCGGCGAAGTGGTCGACGCGTAGGTGAATGACATGGAAAACGCCATGGAAAATACGAGTAAACATCCGGCGCGCTTGAAATCGGTGTACACCGATCAGATCGTCCCGAAGCTGATGGAACAGTTCGGCTTCACCAGCCCGATGGCTGCGCCGCGCGTGACCAAGATCACCCTTAACATGGGTGTCGGCGAGGCAGTGTCCGATCGCAAGGTGATCGAATCGGCGATTGCGGATATGGCCAAGATCGCCGGTCAGAAGCCGGTCATGACCCGCGCCCGCAAGTCGGTCGCAGGGTTCAAGATCCGTGAAGGCTGGCCGATCGGCTGCAAGGTCACGCTGCGTCGCCGTCAGATGTACGAATTTCTGGACCGTCTCGTGAACGTGTCCCTGCCGCGTATTCGCGATTTTCGCGGCCTGAACCCGCGTTCGTTCGACGGTCGCGGCAACTATAGCCTCGGTATTCGTGAACAGATCGTGTTCCCGGAAATCGATTACGACCGGGTCGATGCGCTGCGCGGTATGGATATCGTGATCTCGACCTCGGCCAAGAACGACGAAGAGGGGCGGGCGCTGCTGGACGGGTTCAACTTCCCGTTCCGCAAGTAAGCCGGCCCCGGAGACCCTATTATGGCAAAGAAAAGCATGATCGCCCGCGATCGCAAGCGCATGAAGCTGGTGGCGAAATACGCCGAAAAGCGCGCCGCGATCAAGGAACGTATCAACGACCCGGAGGCGACGCCGGAAGAGCGTTTCGCCGCTGCGCAGGAACTGCAGGCGCTGCCGCGCGATGCGAGCCCCACGCGGGTTACGCGTCGCTGTCAGGCGACCGGTCGTCCGCGCGGTGTTTACCGTAAGTTCGGGCTCTCGCGCAACAAATTGCGGGAAGCCGCAATGCGCGGTGAAGTGCCCGGTCTCGTTATGTCCTCCTGGTAGGCCACAGAAAAAGGTATCGGTACGCATGAGTATGACTGACCCTATTGCCGACATGCTGACCCGTATTCGTAACGGGCAGTCGGCAGACAAGGAAAGCGTCGAAATGCCCTCCTCCAAGCTGAAGCTGGCGATCGCCCAGGTTCTGCAGGACGAGGGGTATATCTCCGGATTCGAAACCATCGACCTGGATGGCAAGCCGCGTTTGCGCGTCGAGCTTAAGTATTTCCAGGGGCATGGCGTGATCGAGCACATCGAGCGCGTGTCCAAGCCCGGTCTTCGGATCTATCGCGGCAAGAAGGATGTCCCGTCGGTCGTCGGCGGCCTTGGCATCTCGATCGTGTCCACGTCGCAGGGCGTGATGACCGATCGCGCGGCCCGCGAAGCCGGTCACGGCGGCGAGATTCTCTGCTACGTGTCGTAAGACGCGTCGAGCAACGCACAGGAAGTTCGAATATGTCCAGAGTAGCTAAGGCCCCGGTCAGCCTGCCTAGCGGCGTGGAATGCAACGTCGCCGCGCGCGATGTGCGGGTCAAGGGCAAGAACGGCGAGCTCAGCTTTCGCCTGCCGGAAGGCGTCGATGTCGAGGTCGCCGACGGCCAGGCAACGGCCAAGCCCACCGGCCGCAAGCCGAATATGGCGATGGCGGGCACGGTGCGTGCCACCGTGGCCAACATGGTCAAAGGCGTAAGCGAAGGCTTCGAGCGCAAGCTCGAGCTGGTTGGCGTGGGTTATCGTGCCCAGGCTCAGGGCGACACGCTCAACCTGTCGCTCGGTCTGTCGCATCCGGTCGCCTACAAAATGCCCCAGGGCGTAACCGTGGCGACGCCGAGCAATACCGAGATCGTGCTGACCGGCGCGGACAAGCAGGTGGTCGGCCAGGCGGCTGCGGAAATCCGCAACTACCGCCCGCCGGAGCCATACAAGGGCAAGGGTATTCGCTACGCCGACGAGCGCGTGGTTCGCAAGGACGCGAAGAAGAAGTAATCAACGGCGCGTTTCATTTACCGCCAACAACAGATTCATTACGCCATGCACAAGAAATCGATTTCGCGACTGCGTCGTGCCCGTCGGGGCCGCATGCACATGCGCAACCTGGGCGCGCATCGTCTGTCCGTACACCGCACGCCGCAGCATATCTATGCCCAGATCGTGGCCCCCGACGGTTCGCGTACCATCGCGAGCGCGTCGACGGTCGAAAAGAGCCTGCGCGAGGAATGTGGCAAGACCGGCAATTGCGACGCCGCGCGCCTTATCGGGCGTACGATCGCCGACCGCGCCAAGGCCGCAGGTGTCGAGGCTGTCGCCTTCGATCGCTCGGGTTTCGCCTATCACGGTCGAGTCAAGGCACTCGCCGACGCCGCGCGTGAAAGCGGCCTGCAGTTCTAACGGGATTTTTCGCAATGGCAACACGTAACGAACAACGCACCGAAGGCGATCTGCTCGAAAAGCTGATCACCGTCAATCGCGTGGCCAAGGTCGTCAAGGGTGGCCGTCAGTTCGGCTTCACCGCACTGACCGTGGTCGGTGACGGCGAAGGCCGCGTCGGCTTTGGTTATGGCAAGGCGCGTGAAGTGCCGCTGGCCATCGCCAAGGCGATGGAAGCCGCGCGCAAGAGCATGATTCGAGTCCAGATCAAGGAAGGCTCGACCCTTCAGCACGCCATTATCGGCCGCCACGGCGCGACCAAGGTGATCATGCGTCCGGCCTCCGAAGGTACCGGCGTGATTGCGGGTGGCGGCATGCGTGCCGTATTCGAAGTCGCCGGCGTGAGCAACGTGCTCGCCAAGAGCTACGGTTCGCGTAACCCGATCAACCTCGTGCGCGCCACGATCAACGGGCTGCGTGAAATGCACGACCCCGAGTTCATCGCGGCCAAGCGCGGCAAGTCGGTCGAAGAAATCACCGCTTAACGGAGAGCGCGCGATGGCCAATCAAATCACGATCAAACTTATCAAGAGTCCGATTGGACGGGTCAAGCGTCATCGCGCCTGTGTGCGCGGGTTGGGCCTGCGTCGGATGCATCATCAGGTGACGGTGGCGGATACGCCGGAAAACCGGGGCATGATCAACAAGATCGTCGACATGCTCGCGATCCAGGAGTCGTAGGATGAAACTCAACGATCTTCAGCCGAGTGACGGCGCGCGCCAGCAGCGCAAGCGCGTCGGCCGGGGTCCGGGTTCGGATCTGGGCAAGACCGCGGGTCGCGGTCACAAGGGCCAGAAGTCGCGTAGCGGCGGTTACACCAAGGTGGGCTTCGAAGGCGGTCAGATGCCGCTGCAGCGTCGCGTGCCCAAGCGCGGTTTCCGCAGCCCGGTGGACGCGCCCGCCGAAGTGCGCCTGGACAATCTCAATCGTCTCGAAGGCGATGTGGATCTGGCCGCCCTGAAGGCCGCGGGTATCGTTTCGCGCGATGCGCGTCGTGCCAAGGTCATCGCCTCCGGCGAAGTGACCGTGGCCGTTAACCTCAAGGGCGTGGCCGCCACGGCCGGCGCGGCCAAGGCGATCGAAGCGGCTGGCGGCAGCGTCGCCGAGTAATCATGGCGAAGCGGCCCAACACTGCAGCGCCCGGCGGCTCCAACCCGAACTCGGGAAGCCTTACGGAAGTGCGTCAGCGCCTGCTGTTTCTGGTGGGCGCGCTGATCGTGTTCCGTATCGGCACCTTCATTCCGGTGCCCGGTATCGATCCGGCCCAGCTCGCGCGTCTGTTCGAGCAGCAGTCGGGCACGATTCTCGATGTCGGCGTCATGTTCACCGGCGGTGCGCTCAAGCGTCTGTCGATCTTTGCGCTCGGGGTGATGCCCTATATCTCGGCCTCGATCATCATGCAATTGATGACCGCGACCGTGCCGGCGCTCAAGGATCTCAAGAAGGAAGGCGAGGCGGGTCGCCGCAAGATTACCCAGTACACGCGTTACGGTACGGTGGCCTTGGCCTCGTTCCAGTCCATTGGTACCGGTATCGCGTTGTGGAATCAGGGGATCGCGCAGAGCGGCACGAGTGAATTCAGTTTCATCTTCACCACCGCGGTGTGTCTGACGACCGGCGCGATGTTTTTGATGTGGCTGGGTGAGCAGGTCACCGAGCGTGGTATCGGCAACGGTATTTCGATGCTGATCTTCGCCGCGATCGTCGCCGGGCTGCCGTCGGCGATTGGCGGCACGCTGGATCTGGTGCGTACGGGTGAACTGAGCATTTTCTTCGTGATCGCCCTGTTTGTGGGTGCGATGGCGGTGCTGGCGTTTGTCGTGTTCGTCGAACGCGGCCAGCGGCGTATTCCGGTTCATCATGCCCAGCGCCAGCGCGGGCGCAAGATGTATGCGGCTCAGACCCAGCATCTGCCGTTGAAGCTGAACATGGCCGGTGTGATCCCGCCGATCTTTGCGTCGAGCATCATTCTGTTCCCGGCCACGGTCGTACGCTTTCTTGGCGAAGGCGGTTCGGTGGCCAACTGGGTGTCGAACGCAATCGCGCCGGGGCAGCCGCTGTATGTGCTGTTCTATTCGCTGATGATCGTGTTCTTCTGCTTTTTCTATACCGCGCTCGTGTTCGATTCGCGGGAAACGGCAGAAAACCTGAAGAAGTCGGGCGCGTTCATTCCTGGTGTGCGTCCCGGTATCCAGACGGCGAATTACATCGATACGGTGCTCACACGGTTGACCGTGGCGGGCGCGGTATATGTGACCGCGGTCTGTCTGCTGCCCGAGCTGCTGATTCTTCAGTACAACGTGCCGTTCTATTTCGGCGGTACCTCGTTGCTGATCATCGTGGTCGTGGTCATGGATTTCATGGCCCAGCTACAGGCGCATCTGATGTCGCATCAGTACGAAGGGTTGATGAAGAAGAACAACCTGAAATCCCAGGGTCGTGGCGGCGCCGGCATGCTTCGCTAGTCACGGCCGGACAAGCGCACAACGGTTACACCACCGGCCATAAACGATGGCCGGCGAGATGTCAGAGGTAGGACATGAAAGTTAGAGCATCGGTTAAGAAAATTTGCCGCAACTGCAAAGTCATCCGGCGCAACGGTGCCGTGATGGTCATCTGCTCGACCGACCCGCGCCATAAGCAGCGCCAGGGTTAGTCGAAAAACCTTGTAATCACAGAACAGAAAGGCTATATTGGCGGGCTTTTCAACGGTTGAATATTCGCTTGGCGCGGCAGCGCCGGCGACAACCATTGCCCGATAGCTGGGAGATCAATCGAATGGCGCGAATCGCTGGAGTTAACCTCCCGATCAACAAGCATGCGGTGGTGGCGTTGACGTCGCTGTACGGCATCGGGTTTACGCGGGCTCGCGAAATCTGTGCCGCCTCGAATGTGGCGACCGATACCAAGATCAAGGATCTCACCGAGGGTGAGGTCGAAGCGCTGCGAGCGCAGGTTCAGCAGTACACGATCGAGGGCGATCTGCGTCGCGAAATCTCGATGAACATCAAGCGACTGATGGATCTGGGCTGCTATCGCGGTCTGCGTCATCGTCGTGGTCTTCCGGTGCGCGGACAGCGCACCAAAACCAATTCGCGCACGCGTAAGGGCCCGCGTCGGCCCATTCGCCGCTAGTTCGTTCTCGCACGAGAGTACAGGTAACGCTTTATGGCGACAGGCACGTCTTCCACAGCATCTCGCACGCGCAAGGCGCGTGCACGTCGTAACGTCACGGACGGTATCGCGTTCGTGTATGCGACTTTCAACAACACGATCATCACGATCTCTGACCGTCAGGGCAATGTGTTGTCGTGGTGCACCTCGGGCAGCTGTGGCTTCAAGGGTTCGCGCAAGAGCACGCCGTTTGCGGCTCAGGTCGCGGCCGAACGCGCAGGTGAAGGCGCGGCGCAGTATGGCGTGAAGAATCTCGAGGTACGGGTCAAGGGCCCCGGCCCGGGCCGTGAAGCGGCGGTACGTTCGCTCAATGGCGCTGGCTTCAAGGTGACCGGCATCATCGACGTGACGCCGATCCCGCACAATGGCTGTCGTCCGCCCAAGAAGCGCCGCGTCTAGCGCGCTCGGGCGATCGAACCGGAACAGGTAGAGAACAATGGCTAAGTACACAGGACCGAAATGCAAGCTTTCGCGCCGGGCAGGCACTGACCTGTTCCTCAAGGGGCGCGGTCGCTCGCTGGAAGGCAAGTGCAAGATCGATACGCCGCCGGGCGCCCAGGGCACCCAGCGCCGTCAGCGACTGTCGGACTACGCCCTGCAGCTGCGCGAGAAGCAGAAGCTGCGGCATATGTACGGCGTGCTGGAAAAGCAGTTCCGCAACTACTACAAGAAGGCCGCGCAGAACAAGGGCGCGACCGGCGTAGTGCTGTTGCAGCAGCTGGAAACGCGGCTCGACAACGTCGTCTATCGCATGGGTTTTGCGTCCACGCGTGCCGAGGCTCGTCAGCTGGTCAACCACAAGGCCGTGGCGGTCAACGATTACCCGGTGAATATCCCGTCCTATGAAGTCAAGGTCGGCGATACGGTGGCGATTCGTAATCGCGCCAAGCACCAGCCCCGGATCATCGAGTCGTTGCAGGTTGCTTCGCAGCTTGGCCTGAGCGAGTGGGTCGAAGTCGATGAAAAGGCGCTCAAGGGCACGTTCAAGGCGGTCCCCGATCGCGATCAGGTTTTGCCGGATATCAACGAGAATCTGGTCGTCGAGCTTTACTCGAAGTAATAGGCGCTGTCTTAGACAGCAAGAGGTATTTGCATTATGCAGTCCAGTGAATTGCTGAAACCGCGCCTGGTCGAGGTGGAACGGGCGAACGAGCGGCGTGCCAAGATCGCACTTGAGCCGCTCGAGCGGGGCTACGGCCATACGCTCGGCAACGCGATTCGGCGGATTCTGCTGTCCTCGATTCCCGGGGCGGCGATCACCGAAGTCAAGATCGATGGCGTGCTGCACGAGTACACCACAGTCGAAGGTATGCAGGAAGACGTCATCGACGTCCTGCTCAACCTAAAGAACGTCGCGGTGCGTATGCATTCGCGTGACGAAGCCGAGCTGCACCTGCACAAAAGCGGTGAAGGCCCGGTCACGGCGGGCGATATCACGACCGATCACGATGTCGAAATCGTGAATCCGGATCTCGTGATCGCCCATCTGACCAGTGGCGAGCTGCGCATGAGCATGAAGGTCGAGCGCGGCCGTGGCTATCAGCCGGCGCAGAGCAAGTCGGAGCCCGGTGAAGAAGACACCGGCGCCAGCGAAATCGGCGCGCTGCGTCTTGATGCGAGCTTCAGCCCGATTCGTCGCGTGAGCTATGCGGTCGAGCGTGCGCGTGTTGAACAGCGCACCGACCTCGACAAGCTCGTGCTGGATATCGAGACCAATGGCAGTGTCGAGCCGGAAGACGCGGTACGTACCGCGGCGGCCACGCTTTACGACCAGCTGTCGGTGTTCGTCGATCTGGAAGCGCGCGAGGAGTCGACCCGCAAGGGCGAGACCGGCAAGACCGATCCGACCCTGCTCAAGCCGATCGAAGACCTCGAGCTGACGGTGCGCTCCACCAACTGCCTCAAGGCAGAAGACATCCACTACGTGGGCGATCTGGTTCAGCGTACCGAAACCGAGCTCATGCGCACGCCGAACCTCGGCAAGAAGTCGCTGACCGAAATCAGCGAAGTCTTGGCAGAGCACGGTCTCAAGCTCGGTATGACGGTCGAGAACTGGCCGCCGGCCGAACTCGAAAAAGCCTAGCGTTTTTTCGCGAATATAGACTAAGGACAGAGCTATGCGTCATCGCAAGAGCGGTACTAACCTGGGGCGCGAATCCTCCCATCGCGCGGCCATGATGAAGAACATGTCGGCGTCGCTGTTCAAGCACGAGCTGATCCGCACCACGCTGCCCAAGGCCAAGGAGCTGCGGCGCGTGGCGGAACCGCTGATCACGCTTGCCAAGACCGACAGCGTGGCCAACCGTCGCCTGGCGTTCGCGCGTCTGCGCGACAAGGAAGCGGTCGGCAAGCTGTTTGGTGAACTCGGCACCCGTTATGCGCAGCGCCCGGGTGGCTATCTGCGTATTCTCAAGTGCGGTTTCCGCCCTGGCGACAATGCGCCGATGGCGTATGTCGAACTCGTCGATCGTCCGATCGTCGAAGACGACGAGGACGAGACGCTGGAAGCCTCTGCCTGAGGCGGCCAACGCGTAATGCAAGAAAGCCGGCCTAAGCGCCGGCTTTTTTGTGGGTAGAATATGTGCGCTGCACCAATGCAGCGTTTGTCTTTTTGGGGGTAACGAATGATCTCGACTCGCGGTGTTCGCGTAGCCTGTGTGCTCGCGCTGGTATGGACTGCGCCGACGGTGCTGGCCGATACCGTCTATCTGCAGGATGGTAGTCAGCTCAATGGGCGCATCGTGTCGCTTTCGGCTGACGATGTGGTTATCGATACGCAGTTTGCCGATACGCTCACCATTGCCCGCGATCAGGTACAGGGTCTGGCGAGCGACGGCGCGCTGGCCGTACGGCTTGCCGATGGCCGCCAGACGCAGGCGCGGTTTGCCTACGGCGCCGACGCCGACGAGCAGCGCGTGCTTGTGCAGGACGAGGGCGCTGAGTCCGTATCCACATTGGCGGACGTGGCCGAGATCGCGCCGAAAGTGGTGGATGCCCAGCAGGAAGAAGACGACGGCTACGAGCTGCCCAATGCCGATAGTCTGCCGCCTGAAAATGGCGATTTCTGGTCCGGTAGCGTGGAGGTGGCGCTCAACGGCAAGTCCGGTAATACCGATACCAGTTCGCTGTTGACCAAGGTCGGCGCGTTGCGCGATACCGGCGATACGCGATTGTCGCTGGCAGCCTCTGCTGACCGTGAGGAAGAAGACGACCAAACCACGGCCGAGGAGTACCTCGGCAATGCGCGCTACGAAAGCGACCTAACGCCGCGGTTGTTCTGGTTCGCGCAACAGGAGCTGGAAAAGGACGAGTTCGAGGAGATCGACCTGCGCTCGCGCACGCTCGTTGGTCCGGGGTATTTCCTGGCCCGGCGCGATCGCCTGACCTTCAAGGTGCGCACCGGTGTGGGCTATCAGCATGAGAAATACACGACCGGCGGCGACAGCGGCGAAATGATCTTTTCTGCGGGCTGGGACTACGCCCAGCTGGTCGGCGACTGGCTCAAGCTGACCCACGACTTCACCATCTACCCGGAAATCACCAACAGCCCCAGCGATAACTTCATCTTCGAATCGGCACTGGGTGTCGAGGTGCCTATCGCCAACAGTGACGCGTGGCACCTGCGTGCCGGCCTCGATCACGAGTACAACAACAACCCGGAGCCGGGGGTCGAGGAACTCGATACCACCTACAACCTCGGCATAACCCGCAGTTTCTAGGGCGCGTCGGCCTCGACCTGAACAAGGTAGGGCGTCGCGCTGTCCAGGCGTAGCGCGCTGAGCTGGCCGCCCCAGGCCGCGCCGGTGTCGATGCCCCAGACGCGGTATTGCGGCCAGGCGACCTGTTCGAGGGCCGACCAGTGGCCGAACACGATACGTTCGTGCCCTGCCGCGCGGTTCGGCCAGGCGAACCAGGGCACGAGCGAGGACGGCGCGTCGGCCAGGGTTTTCTTGTAGTCCATGTCCAGCCCGCCATCGGGCGTGATGAAACGCTGGCGGGTCAGGGCGTTGGCGATATAGCGCAGGCGTTCGATGCCGCTGAGTTCCGGGGCCCAGTGGCTGGGTGTGTTGCCGTATAGCCCGGCGAGAAAGTCGCGATGATCGGGTCCGCGCAATGCCGCCTCCAGTTCCTGGGCACGGGCCTGGGCCTCGGCGACGGTCCAGCTCGGCGGGATGCCGGCATGCACCATGGTCCAGTCCAGCGCCGGATCGCGATGCAGCAGCGGGCGATGACGCAGCCAGGCGAGCAGGGCGTCGCCGTCGCACGCTTCGAGGACTTCGCGCAGTCCCGGCTTTGCTTTTTCAATGGCGTCGTTGCGCTGGGCAAGGGCGAGCAGGCTCAGATCGTGATTGCCCAGCACGGTAATCGCGCGCTCACCGAGTGCGCGCACGCGGCGCAGTACGCCCAGTGAATCGGGGCCGCGATTGACCAGGTCGCCCACGAACCAGAATGTCGGATCGTCGTATTCGGCGGACAGGCGATCAAGCAGGCGATCGAGCGCGTCGGCCGCGCCGTGAATGTCGCCGATACAGAATATTGCCACCGCTTGCTCCTCGTCCGAAGGCCTAGGCGCGTATTGTAGGCCGGTATGCGAAGCTGTCTAAATGCGCCGTGGGGCTGTGCGCTCGAATGCGTCGCGCACAGGCGAGCAGGGCCTGTTTCAGCTTGGATCACGATAGGCCGATAATCAGAGGATGCGCCCGGCTTGCCGGGCCTGCGATAGCGGGGCGAAGCCCGCGGGGTAAAACGATGAACAACGGTTTTTTTGCGCGCTATCAGCGCGGTGCCACCATGATCGAGTATGCCTTGATCGTTGCTGTGGTCAGCATCGCGATCGTCGTGGCGGCCAGTACCATTTTCGAAGACGGTATCCAGCAGGTCGGCACTCAGATCAGCAATGCGCTGTCCGGTGACAGCGGTACGGGCGCCGGCCCCTGACGGGTGGCCGCCGCCCCGGCGCGTTCAGGGTGGCGAGCGCTGATATGGGCGAACGAACAAAGCCTGCCGGGTTGAATGCCAGGCGCGCGTGCATCCCTGCGTTGCGCTGTCGCGGTGCGGCGATGATCGAATACGCCGCCATGTTGCCGTTGATGATCGTGATCACGGGCCTTGTGTTCAGCGCCGCGATTTATGCGGTAACCCAGTATGCGCTGGGCCAGGATGTGGCCCAGGCTGCGGGCCGGGCGGTCCAGGTGGCCGTGCGTACGCCGGGATCCCGGTATTGCCAGGCGGTCGAGGCGTTCGTGCGCGATGCGCTCGACGCGCAGGCGCCGTTCTATGCGTACTACGTACGCGATCTGCGCACCACGCAGGTATCGATTGGCTTGACCGATACCACGCCCGGCCAGCGCGTGTTGAGCGTGCGCCGCGAAGGCGATTTCGACCTGTTGAATAGTCGTGACCGGGGGCTGGCGCTGACGGTGGCCGGCCAGGCCAGTGTCGTGTTGCCGGGACCTGCGGCCGACAGCGCCTGTGGTGATACGCCATGAATGGCGACCAGCGCGGTGTGGCCGCCTTCGAGTTCGTGCTGTCGCTGCCGGTACTGATTCTGGGCCTGTTCGTGATGCTCTATTACGGCTATGCCTTCGTGCTTTATCGCATCGGTCTCGATGCTGCCTATATCGGGGCCCAGGCCGCGGCCACGCAGTCGCCGCTGGCGGGCACGCCGGGCAACGCCGCCCAGGCTGCAGCAACACGGGCGCTGGCCGGGTATGCTGAACAAAATACCAAGGGTGACGCACAGGACGAACGACGCTGCATGACTCCGGCGGCCACGGCGATTGCCGTGGGCGATGGCGAGTATCGCTACCGGGTCGCGATCGATTTTCAGGCCTGTCGCGTGCTCGACGCGCTGAGCGTGGAGTTGCCGTTTATCGGGCGTTTGCCGCCGGCACCGGGGCCGCTGTCCGTGACCGCCAATGTGCGCCTGTAAACATCGCGCCAGGCAAGGGGATAAAAAATCATGAGTTCATCGGCCTTGCGAACCTTCGCCGTCGCGCTGATTGCTCTGGCGTTGCTGTTCGCGGCGCTGGCCTATGTGATGAGCCGGCCAGCTCCGGATGCGCGTGATCAGACCGATGTCGTTGCCTCCGAACCCGAGCGGGTATTGGCCGTGGTCGCGGTGCGCACGCTTGATCCCTATCGCGCGATTACTGCCGAGGATGTCGCGCTCGTGCCTATTGCCGTGGAACCCGCGCAATACTATCGCGACACCGCCGACGTGATCGGGCGCACGCCGGTGCGGCGCGTGGCCACCGGTGTGCCGGTGACCGAGGAAGCCTTCGGCCGACACAGCGCGCTCGCCGAAGCCATCCCACCGGGCACGCAGGCAATTTCGGTCGACGTCACCGATGTCGTGGCAGTAGGCGGTTTCGTGCAGCCGGGCGATTTCGTCGACGTGCTGCTGTATCTGCGCGCCAGCGGCGCCGATGTCGAGCACAGCCAGGCGCGTGTACTCATGCGTGATATACGCGTACTCGCCTACGAGGACGAACTGATCAACAGCGACGCCGCTCCGCAACAGGCGACATCCGGCGGCACACGCGGCGAGCGCACGGTGGTACTCGCGGTTGAAAACAGCCAGACAGCCAAGCTCATGCTCGCCGCGAGCCTGGGCGAATTGCGGTTGGCCTTGCGAGCGGCCGCGGCCAGCACTGGCGATCGGCGCGGCGCGGCCGATACCGAAACAAACACGCCAACCCGTACCGCAAACCCGAACGTGATCACACTCGCGGAACTGGCGGCCCTGGGCGACTCGCCAGCACGCGCGCGCGGCGCGCAGTCGCCGCCCAGGCGCGCGCCGGCCGCGACCATCGAAGTCTACGAAGGCACGAAGGCAACGCGTATCCAGCGCCCGTAACCCATGCATACACAGTTGTTAACAAACGCAGATACACGCGCGCGTCGACCTGGCCGGCGCGCGCTTGGCATCGCTTGTCTATTGGCGCTGCTATTGGTCGTGTTCGGTCGTGCCCTGGCCGCGCCCAATACCGCGGCCCTGACGACAACCGCGACGATACAAGTCGGCATTGGCGAGCAGCAGGTGCTCGCAACACCCGGCGTGATCGAACGCATCGCCATCGGCGATCCGGAAACCGCCGCCGTGAACGTCATCGATACGCGTCAGGTCATGCTCACCGGCATGGCGCGCGGCGATACCAGCCTGCTGGTCTGGGTCGATGGCCGTAAAAGCCCACTGCGTTTTGCCGTTGCGGTCGACGACGGCGAACGCCCCGGGGTCTTGATCGACGAACAGCGCGCGGTGCTGCCGACTCAGGTTCAGGCCGATATACGCATTGCCGAAGTCAGCCGGCGTGCCCTGCGCCAGATCGGCTTCAACTTCCTGAGCAACGCGGCCGGGGAATCGGCGTTGGCAGTATCGCCGCCGGGCGCCTCGGCCGGCATCGACGGCGTCGGGGGCAATGTCGATCTGTTATCCAATACCGGCTTTCAGCCGATCGGCGATGCCTTCAATCTGGTCCTGACCGATAGCGCCAAGAATACCGCCGGGCTGTTGAGTATTCTCGAGCGCCAGGGGCTCATGCGGACCCTGGCCGAGCCGTCACTGGTCGCCATGAGCGGGCAGACCGCCTCTTTTCTTGCCGGCGGCGAATTCCCTATCCCGGTCACCCAGGGCGGCGGCAGTGGCGTGGGTAACAACGCCGTGACCATCGAATTCAAGGAGTTCGGCATTCGGCTGTCGCTCACGCCGACGGTATTGCAGCAGGACCGCATCGTGCTGAAGGTCGCCCCCGAGGTCAGCGAGCTGGATTTCTCGGCCGGGGTCACGCTGCAGGGCATTACCGTGCCCGGCATTCGCGTGCGCCGAACCGACACCACCGTCGAACTCGGCGATGGCGAGAGCTTCATTCTCAGCGGCCTGGTCGACCAGAACATGGCCGCCACGGTCGACAAGGTGCCGTGGCTGGGTGATCTGCCGGTGCTGGGGGCGTTCTTTCGCAGTACCCGCTACGAGCGCAGCAATCGGGAGCTGATCATGATCGTGACCCCGCATCTGGTGGCGCCGCTTCGGCGGGGTACCGACGTGCCGCTGCCCGGGCGCGAATACGAGGGCTACGATCCCGGCAACGGCGAGTTGTTTCTGCTCGAAAAAGGTGATTTCGAGCCACGCACCGGCGTGACTGGTTTTTCGCGCTGACAGGCAAGGACATGGCGCTACAGGCATTGTTATTCGCTGACGCCGCCGGCTGGCAGGCCTGGCTGGGCCGCTGTCTGGGCGACGATATCGCCGTGCTGCCCGCGGATGCGAACGACCCGCAGGCCTGTGTGGCCGAAGTCGACGACACGCCGGATATTGCCGTCGTGTTCGTCGCCTTTGGCGAGCGCGACAACAGCCGCGGGCTGGCGATGATCGAGCAGCTCGTACGTGCTCATGCGGCATTGCCTGTGATCGCGCTGGGCGCAAGCGACAATAACGCCGACGTGCTGGCTGCCATGCGCGCCGGTGCGCGCGATTTCTTCGTGGCCGGGCGCGATGAGGCGCGTGCCCGCAGTCTGCTCGATCGGGTGCTCGAAAACGGGCCGGCCACGCCGCGCCGCGCGCCCGCCGGCGGCCAGGTGGTCACGCTGTTCAGCGCGCCGCAGTCGCCGTTGATCGCGTTCACGGCGGGCCATATCGCCTTTGCGCTGGCCGCCGCCAAGACCCCCGCGCAACGGGTGCTGTTGTTCGATCTGTCGCTGCCCGGGGGCACCGCGCCGATCCTGTTCGACGCCAGCCACGACTACAACGCCCTCGATATCCTGCGCGATGTCGAACGCTGCGACGAAACCCTTGTCGACAGCGCATTTCAGCGCCTGGATAACGGTACCTACCTGCTGGCCCTGCCCGAAGGCTTCGATTGGGCACAGATGCCGCGTGCCGGCTTCGATCTGGCGCGCCTGCTCGAGATCTTTCGTTCGCTGTTCGATTATGTGGTGATCAGTGTCGATGCCGGCCTGGGCCCCGAGCGGCTGCAGACGCTGGTCGGCCACAGCGACCGTGCGCTGCTGGTGTCGGACCAGTCGGTGCTGCGCAGCCGCCAGAACAAGACACTGCTCGACGTGCTGCGCCAGCGTGACGCACGTATCGACGATATCGCGCTTGTGATCATCAACTACCGCGCCGAACTGGGGCTCGCGCCCGAGCGTCTGGCCGAACTGCTGGACCTGGAGCTCGCCGCGACCATCGGCGGCCGGCCGGCGCAACGCATCGCGGCCATGAATGCAGGCGAATCGATGTTCGCGCATGCGCCCAACGATGGCTTTGTACACGATATAACCCGTCTGACCGAACGGATTGTGGGGGCCGATGTGTCGCCGCCGCGCCGGCGCCGCGGTCTGGCCGCGTTGTTCACCCGCGCGGGTCGATAATGAGCGATAGCGACCCGGCATTCCGGCTCTCGGCGCGTTATCAGCAGCTCAAGGGCGCATTGCATCTGCACCTGATCGCACTGCTGGAAGATCGCGGTATCGATATCGGGCACTGGTCCGATGCCAAGGCCGCCGAGTTCATGCGCGCCCAGGCGCGGGCCTATGTCAACGAACACCGGATCGCGATCAACCAGCACGAAATTCATTGCCTGGCTGACGACACCCTCGACGAGTTGATCGGTTATGGGCCGATCCAGCCGCTCATCGACGATGACGAGGTCGACGATATCGTCATCAACGGCCCGGCCCAGGTGTATACCGAGCGTCACGGCCGGCTGGTTCGCGAGCCGATCCGGTTTGCCGACGACAGCCATATTCTGCGTGTGGCCCAGCGCATTCTCGCGCCGCTGGGTCGGCGCCTGGACGAATCCACCCCCATGGTCGATGCCCGCCTGGCCGATGGCAGTCGTGTGAATGCGGTCATTCCGCCGCTGGCGCTGGACGGGCCGTGCGTATCAATCCGCAAGTTCGGCCGGCATGTGCTCGGTGTCGACGAGTTGGTGGCCAGCGGTTCGATCTCGGCTGAGATCGTGGATTATCTGCGCGAACGGATCGCCGCGCGCGACAATATCCTCGTGGTCGGCGGCACCGGTTCGGGCAAGACCACGTTATTGAACATGATCAGCCAGTGGATCGACGACGGCGAGCGCATCATCACCATCGAGGACGCGGCCGAACTGCGCCTGGCGCATCCGCACGTCGTGCGTCTGGAAACGCGCCCGCCCAATCTGGAAGGCGAACGCGCGGTCAGCGCGCGCGATCTGCTGCGCAATGCCCTGCGCATGCGCCCGGATCGCATCATCCTCGGCGAAGTGCGTGGCGATGAAGTGCTCGACATGCTCCAGGCCATGAACACCGGCCATGACGGGTCCATGACCACGTTGCACGCCAATAGTTGTCGGGACGCTATCCATCGCCTGCAGTTGCTGGCCGGATTCGCCGGGTTTGCCGGCGATGAGCGTATGTTCGTCCAGCAGATCGCCTCGGCACTGGATCTGATCGTGCATGTCGCCCGTCTGCCCGATGGGCGCCGGCGTCTGCGATCGATCGAGCGCGTGGGCGAGCTCGTCGCCAATCAGCTCGCGCTGGATCGTGTTTTCGCCTTCGATGCCGATCACGATCGTTTTACCGGCCCGGCGTCGAACGCGTCATGAGCTGGCTGCTTGCCTGGCTGGCCTGTGTGGCGCTGCTCGGCGCGCTGGCCCTGTTGATCGCGGCGCGCCGGCGGGTGCGCGAACAGCGTCTCGAGCGTCGTTTCGGTCTGGCCGAGGCCGACGAAACCGAACAGGCCGTACTGGGTTATCAACGCCTGCAGCGCATACGCAACCGCCCGCTCAGAGTGCTGTGCAGCTGGTTGTGGTCGGCGGGTGTCGCGGCCACGCCTGCCCGCGTGGGGCAGTACGTGGCGCTGTGGCTGGTCGTGCTCGTGCTCGCGATTGTAGCGGCGGGTACCACCGGCCTGGCTCTGGCGTGCGCGCTGCCGGTCATCGCGGCGCTGCTGCTTGGCCAGCGCAAACGCGCCCGGCGGGCACGTATCAACCGTCAGCTGCCGGCGTTTCTGGGCCATCTGCTGCGCGCGCTGAGCGCTGGCAATACATTCGAGCAGGGCCTGTATGCGAGTGCGATACAAAGCAGCGAACCGCTGCGTGGCGTGTTTCTGAGCGTATCGCGCCAGATCCGTATGGGCGCGGCGGTCGACGAGGTGCTCACCGACGTTGCCCGTATCCACCAGCTGCGGGCGTTGCATGTGCTGGCCATGGGCGCAGGGGTGAACCGGCGCTACGGTGGCTCCATGCGGCGGGTGATCGCCAGCCTCGTGGATACGATCAGCCAGCAGGAGGCCGCGGCACGCGAACTCAAGGCATTGACCGGCGAAACACGCCTTTCCGCCTATGTGGTGGCCGCGATTCCGGTGGTGATCAGCCTGTTCTTCTATCTGCGCAATCCCGATTATTATACGGCCATGCTCGCCAGCCCCGGCGGGCGCGTGGCCATCATTGTGGCGTTGCTGCTGGAAGCGTTCGGGCTGATGTTCATCTGGCGTATGGTCAGTCGGCTGCAGGCGCCGGCCGCATGAGTTGGGCGGCGTTGTTTTTCGCGCTCGCGGTCGCCACGCTGGTGCTCGCACTCGGCGTCGGCTTGCTGTTCTGGCTCGAGCGCGCCCGCGAGGCTCGTCTGTACGCGCGCTATACCGGCGTGGCCGCCACCGCCGGCGAGCCTGCCGCGCGCCGCGATCATCCGTGGCTGTCGCGTATGGCCGCCGGTGGTGTACGTATCGAGCGGGCGCTCAATGCCGGCGAGCAAACGCGCACGCTGCTTGCCCAGGCCGGTTGGCGCCAGACCCGCGCGCGGCTGATGTTTCATGCGTTGTCCTTTGCCGTGCCGGTGGCTACCGCGCTTTTGATCACGCCGGTTCTGCTGACGCTGGCGACCGCGCTGACGCCGCCCATGCGCGTATTGCTGGCGGTGATGCTGGTAATCGTCGCATTGCTGTTGCCGCGCTTTGTATTGCGGTGGCGTGCACGGGCGCGTCGCGACCGGATCGAGGCCGATGTGTTGTTGTTCATCAATCTGCTGGTGCTGTTGTTCGAAGCAGGGCTGGGCATGCGCCAGGCGCTGGCCATACTCGCCCGCGATGCAAGGGACACGATGCCGGCACTGGCGGACGAACTCGCGCCGCTGGTGCGCCAGATCGAGGCCGGCGCCGACGCCGATCCATTGCTCCATGAAACCGGCAAGCTGCTTGAAATCGAGGCATTGGAGAACGTGTTCGCGGTGCTGCGTCAGGTCGAACGCTATGGCGGCGAAATCCGTCAGCCGTTGCTCGATAGCCTCAATGAACTGCAATCGCGTCGTTCCATGGCCTTGCGAGAACAGGTCAACAAGACATCCGCCCGTATGACGATCGTGCTCGTGCTGTGTTTTCTGCCGCCGCTGCTGATTTTTATTGCCGGGCCGGCATTGATGTCGATCTCGGCCGCACTGGGGTCATCCTGATGCGTGCGTGGACAATCGGTGGGCTGGCCGTTGGGACGGTGTGTATCGGCCTGGTCTTGAGCGGCTGTGCGCATGAGCGCGTGGCCGTGACGCCGATGGCCGATACCACCCTCGATGCCGCCCGCGGGCCGCAGGAGAATGCACGGCTGTATACCGATCTTATTCGCGAACTCATCGCCCAGGATCGCCTGTATGCCGCGCTGGCCCATCTGCAGGCACGCGAGCGCGAATTCGGGCCCAGCGATCAACTCCGTCTGCTTCGTGCCGATATCCTAAGACGTATGGACGACGACGATACCGCACGCGGGCTGTACGAGTCGTTGCTCGATAGCGACTATGCCGCCCAGGCGAACCATGGTCTCGGCCTCATTCTGATTGCAACGGATCGCGCGGCCGGCATGGCGCACCTGCAACGCGCGGTCGTACAGATGCCGACCAATGCGCGTATGCGTAGCGATTTCGGCTATGCCCTGTTGCGGGCGGGCGAGTATGAAAAAGCACGCCTGCAACTGGCCACGGCCTATCAGCTGGATGAAGCTAACGAACTGAATCGCAACAACTACATTCTGCTACTGTTGGTGACGGGGGCCGATCGGCAGGCCGGGCGTATCGCCGCGCGTGAACAGCTCGACGCCGATCTCATGCGCCGGTTGCGCGAACAGGCACGCAGTCTGGCCAATGCCGACGGCGTATCGCCCATGCGCTCGCGACCGCGCGGGGCGCCGGCGGTCGGGATTGGCGGCGGCGGCGGTTGAGACGATCGCGAACATCGACGGGGACGACATGAACATACGACGGGCGGGTTTGGCATGCGCGATCGGCTGGGCGGTGAGCTTTGGCGCCGGTGCCGTGGCGCTGGACGCGGTCGGCGAGCGCACCCGTGAGGCCCTGGCCCTGCAGCGCGACGGCCGCGCCGCCGCGCCCACCCGGCCCATGCCCGAGCCGGCTGCCAAACGCAGCTACGAGCGCTATCTGGAGAGCTTCAGCCATCCGATACCCGAGCAGTTTGATCGTAACGACGGTTTCGATGTACGCGATGGCCGCTAGCGCCGGTCCATCGAACCAAAGGCGTAGAAACGCGTGAAAATGTTCGCCGCAAACGACGACAATCCCGCCGGCACGTCGCGCTATGCGTTGTATGCGCTGGCCGCGCTGTGCCTGATCCTGATCGGCTATGCGGCCCTGCGCTCGGTCGAGCTGATCGGCACTGCCCGCAGCCAGGCGCTGGCCGATGCCGAGCGTGCGATCGCTGCAGCCACCGCCACGCACATCCGCCAGGATCGCGTGCCCGATGCGTTGATTGTGGCCGCCGAATCGCTGCTCGGCGAGCCGCAGCTGGGCCTGAACTATGTCACCGTGCGTAACGCACAGAATGTGACGCTGGTTTCGCGGGGGCGATTTTCGGGGCGTTTCGAATTTCTCGGTACCGGCACGGCGCGTAGTCTGCGCAGCTGGGATTATCGGCTGGAATCAGCCGAAGCGACCCAGGCCATCCGTGCCCAAGACGAGGGCGGTGTCATCGGCTTCGCCCAGTTCGGGGTCGATTGGTTCCACGTGTTCGCGAGCGCCGGCGTCGGCCTGATCATCTGGTTGACGGCGCTGCTCGCCGGGCTGGTCGGGTTCTTCGGCGCGCTGGTCGCCAGCACCTCGACGCGCGAGCAGTCGCCCGCGCCGAGCACAAGCGACACGCCCGGGCGCATACGCAAGCCCGCGCCCCAGGCGAGTACCGCCACCGATACCGCCCGCGCGCCGCTTTCGCGCCTGGCCCGGCGCCGGGGCCGCAAAGCCAGCGAAGACGAATTCGAGCCGATCGTATCCAGCGACAACCGGGCTGCCGGCAAACCGGCGCAACCGATTACCCAGGGCGAACCGGACCGGCCGCAGCGCGCCGAGCCGCCGCCGATACGCCAGCCGCAGCGACCCGCGCCAGCGAACGAAACGCCGGCCCCGGGCAACCCGTCCAGTCCGACCCGCGCGCCCGCCGCCGCTGCACAGGCCCAACCGAAGTCGGCTGAACCGAAGCAGCCTGAACCGAAGCAGCCTGAACCGAAGCAGCCTGAACCGAAGCAGGCCGAGCCGTCCGTACAGCCGCCGCCTTCGCAACCCGCTGTACAGAAGTCGGCGCCGAGCAGGCAGCGTACGCCAGGCAAAGACGCGCCCGCCCAGGCCAGCAAGCCAGCGCCACAACGACGTGCCGCGGTGGCCGCCCCGGTCGAAACCGAATTGCACGCGCCGCGCCTGGATGCCGAACCACGGCTCGGCGATGCGACGCTGGACCTGCGGTTTTATCCGATCTGGCGCGATGCCAAGCGCGAAGTGCTGGCCGGGGCCTGTGCGGCGCTTGCCTGGCGCACCCCGGAAACACGGCTCGTCGATGCGGATACGCTCACCCGTCTGGCCGAACAGAAGGGCGCGTTACGCGCGTTCACGCAATGGATCGCGCGGCGCTTTTCGTTGCTGCACAGCAACTGGCGCACCCTGGAAATCAATACCGTACCCATCGTGCTGCCGATTCCGAGTGCGATGCTCGCTTTTGCCGATGCCGAGGCGGTATGGCGCGATGCACTACGTCGTACCGACCGGGACCCCAACGACCTCATTCTGCGCCTGTTGAGTACGCGGATGCGCCGTGGTGTGCATAGCTCGCTGCCGGTGCGTCGCGCCCTGACCCTGGCCGGCTACGACAAGCCGGTGCCGGCCGACTGCGATATCGCCTGTGTCGATGCCGCCGATGTCGGACCGGACAGCGAACAATGGTTTGCCTGTATCGAGCAGTTGCAATGCCCGGTACTGCTCGGCCCGATCGACGATCCCGAGCCGTACACGCGCCTGATCAACCATAATCGTGTGCTCTGGTTCAGCGACGACGAACAGGCGTTGTATTCGCCACGGGCATTCGCGCGGTTGCTGACCCGCTGCAGCACGCAACCGATCTAGCCGACCTCCTGAAGCCAACGGTTTCAGCCGGCGGCGCCCGGCTTAGTCGTTGCTGCGCGCCGTGCTTGCCCGATTGGCCAGTTTGGCGAACTCATGCGGGGCCAGACGTTCGGGGCGCAGCATCGGGTCGATATCGCAGGCTTCGATTGCCTGGGCATCGAGAAAACGGCCCACGGCGTTGCGCAGTGTCTTGCGGCGCTGGCTGAAGGCCGCGGTTACCAGTTCATCGAACAGCCGGTCGTCGTGAATCTCGAAATCCGGCATGCGTGGAGTGATTCGTACCACCGACGACATCACCTTGGGCGGCGGGTTGAATGCCCCGGGGCCGACATCGAACAGGGCCTCGGCGCGCGCGCGGGCGGCCATCGATACCGTGAGCCGGCCATAGTCGCGGCTGCCGGGGGCGGCGGTCATCCGATCGACGACTTCCTTTTGCAACATGAAATGCATATCCACGATCGGCGCGGCACTAGCCAGCAGCGCGAACAGCAGCGGCGAGGAGATGTTGTAGGGCAGGTTGCCCACCAGGCGCAGCGGCGCGCCGCGACGTTCGGCCAGGGCCGCGTAGTCGATACGCAGCGCGTCGCCGGCGATTACGTCCAGGCGCGAATCGCGTGCGGCCCGGGCTTCGAGATCGGCAATCAGGTCGCGATCGATCTCGATCACGCTCAACCGTTGTACGTGCTCGAGCAAGGGCGTGGTCAGCGCACCCTGACCGGGGCCGATTTCGACCAGTGCATCCTCGGCCGCGGGGGCGAGCAGGCGCACGATCCGATCAATCACGCCGCGTTCGTGCAGAAAATGTTGTCCGAATCGTTTCCGGGCCATGGTCTTGTTCCAAACGCGGGCGCGCGGTTGCAGGAGTGAGTCAGCCCACCCGCAGGTGAGCCTTGAAAAACGCCGGATCGGGTCAGGCTGGGCGGTGTTCGATACCGATCATACGCAGCGCCGTATCGATGGCGGCCTGGGCGCTGCCGCAATCCACTTTATCGCTGCCGGCCAGCTCGAGCGCGGTGCCGTGGTCCACCGAGGTACGCACGATCGGCAGGCCGAGGCTGATATTGACCGTACGCCCGAAGCCCAGATGCTTGATCACCGGCAGGCCCTGGTCGTGATACATCGCCACGACCGCGTCGGCATCGGCTAGGCGGTGCGGGGTGAACAGCGTATCGGCCGGCAGCGGACCCACCAGATCGAGCCCGCGTGCGCGTTCGGCCGTGATGACCGGCGTGATCACGTCGATCTCTTCGCGACCGAGATAGCCGTCTTCGCCGGCATGCGGATTCAAACCGGCGACCAGCAATCGCGGTCGTTCAATGCCAAAGCGCTCGCGCAGCGCGCGCTCGGTCACGCGCAGCGTATGCGTCAGCGATTCGGCGGTAATCGCCGCCGGTACCGCGGCCAGCGGAATATGCACCGTCGCGAGGGCGACCCGCAGTGCGCCGTCGTCAGTGGCCAGCATCATCACGGGCTCATCGCTGGCACAGCGCGCGGCAAGATAACCGGTATGCCCGGAAAACACGATCCCGGCATCGTTGATCACGGCCTTGTGTACGGGCCCGGTGACCAGCGCGCCACATCGCGCACTTCGGCACAGATCGGTGGCGTGATCCAGGGTATCGAGCACGTAACGCGCATTGGCGCGATCGAGTACGCCGGCACGCGGTGCGTTCGTACAGCGAATCGGATCGATGGCCAGCGTGCCGGCAGCAAGCGGGCGCGCAGGTTTGTCGTAGTCGATGGGTTCGAGCGTCAGCGGCAGGCCCAGCGCCGCCGCGCGCGCGGTCAGCAGGTCGGGGTCGGCGACCGCGACCAGTTGTGCCGATTGGGGCCGCTGGGCGAGACGAACCGCCAGATCCGGGCCGATGCCGGCGGGTTCGCCCGGCGTAAAGGCCAGGCGGGCGGTCGCACTCAAGAGTGGCTAGCCACCGCCGGTGGCCTGGTAGCCGGGCATGCGCACATCGACATAAGCTTCGTCACGCAGCTTGCGCAGCCACAGCTCGCCTTCCTCGACCGATTTCTGTTCACCCAGCGTACGGCGTACGCGTTCGCGCGCGGCTTCGCGGGTCTGGTCGCGCTCGCGCCGGTCGGTGACCTTGAGAATCTCGTAGCCTTCGTTGGTCTGGAACACCGGGCTGACCTCGCCGGGCGCCAGTGCTTCGAGCTGGCGTCGGGTGACGGGGTCGAGACGTTGCTTGCGCGGTTGTACCCAGCCGAGATCGCCGCCCTGGTTGGCGGTGGCGCTGTCGTCGGAATATTCGCGCGCGAGTGCAGCGAAATCGTCGCCGGCTTCCAGGCGTTCGCGAATCTGGCGGGCCAGTTCGCGGGTGCGCTCGTCATCGCGGATTTCGTTGGGCTTGAGCAGGATATGGCGGGTCTGGAGCTCCTCGACCATCACCTTGGGTTGATCGGCCAGCGCGCCGTTGCCGCGGATGTCTTCGAGCTGGACCAGATGAAAGCCCTGGTCGTCGCGAAACACCTCGCTGGTTTCGCCGGGGGCGAGCGTCGGCACCACATCGCGCAGGGAACGGGTCAGATAATCGCCTTCCATCCAGCCCATGTCGCCGCCTTCGGCCGCGTTCTCGCCTTCGGAATAGTCCGCGGCCACCTCGGCAAAATCCACATCGCCGTCGACGATCTGCTGGCGTAGCGCTTCGAGCTTATCGCGGGCGGCTTCGATGGTCGCGGTATCCGCGCCCGGTACCACCGGCAACAGGATCTGGCGAACGCGATATTCGCGATCCTGGGCATTGCGCAGCGACTGGTTCTCGAGATAGCGATCGACATCTTCGTCGCTGACCGACACCTTCGACATCACTTCCTGACGGCGCAGTTTGCTGACCAGCAGCTCCTCGCGAATCTGGGTGCGCAACTGGTCCATGGTCATGCTGCTGTCGGCGGCGACCGCGCGCATGAACTGCTGCATGTCCATGTTGTTCTGCTGGGCGATACGGGCAATGCCGCCATCGATTTCCTGCTGGCTGACCTCGATCCCGCGCTCTTCGGCGCGCTGGATCTGCAGGCGCTGCATGATCAGCTGATCGAGCACCTGGGAACGCAGTATGTTCGGCGGCATCTGATCGGCGCGCTGGCCGGCACGAGCACGAATACGCGCGACCGCCTGGTCAAGCTCGCTTTCCAGGATTACCCCGTTGCCGACCACGGCCACGATCTTGTCCAGCGTCTGGGCGCTGGGTTGGGCGGGCGCAGCATCGGCGCGGTCCGACGAGCGGCTCATCAACGAATAGTCGTCGGGAAAACCCAGGCTCTGGGCCGCTGCCGGCAGGCAGACGAACGCCAGGGGCGTGATCGCGAGCGCGAGGCCCGTTGCGAGGAGGTATCTCATGGGAAGCGGATGGTATCAAAAGAGCTGTTCGAACTGCGGCCACGGTCCTGATCGTCGTAGACATCGTCATCGACGAAAGATTGCACCGTATCGCCGAACTGGCCGAGGCCGTTGAGCACGAACTGAAACATGATGGCGGTATCGCGACGGCCGTCGTTGTCTGCGACATAGCGCCGCCAGGCCACGCGGCCCGCCCAGCAGCAGGACGGACGATATTCGAAGCCGGCCAGGGTTTCCACGTTCTCGTTTTCTTCGAGCGAGTAGTTCCAGCGCCCGAGCACATCGAGATTTTCGGTCACCGGCGCGCGCAGCCCGACCGCGGTCTGCTCCAGGCTTTCGTAGGCGCCGGGCACGAGCGTGGTCCGGGTGGTGTCGTCGTCGATACGCGTGACTTCGCGCAGCGGGCGGTAGTCGTGATAGCGCCGATAACCCAGATCCAGCTGGTAGCCGGCATCGCTGCGATAGCTGGCCGTGGCCACAGCGCGGTTCACGCGGCTGTCGTCCGGGTCGTACTGGATGGTGGTGCGCGCACTGATGTGTTCGGTCGGGCGCAGTTCGAGGCCGGCGACATAGTCGGAGCCGCGATCGCCGTAGCCGACTTCGCCAGCGCCGGGCATGTTCACCCGCAGATCGCGAAAACCGGTGACACGGCCGAAATCCACCTTGGCGACGGTGCGTCCGCTCTCGGGTTCGATCACGCGCGAGGACACGCCCAGGGTGAGCTGGTTGGCATCGCCGATACGATCCGAACCGACGAAACGATTGTCGGCGAACAGGCGGTCGAAGTGCAGGTCGGCCACGCCGGAGTCGAAGATGGGAATATTCGACTGGTCTTCATAGCCGGTATACAGATACTGCGCGCGTGGCTCCAGGGTCTGTATCCAGCCGTCGTTGAAACTGCGCGCAAAGCGCAGCCCGCTGTCCAGCTTGAACTGGGGGATGTCGCGGGTGATCACGTCGTCGCCGCCGGTATCGGCCCGGGTGAAGTTGTCGGTCTCGTCGAAGCCGCGCAGGTCGTAGCGGGTCAGCCGATAGGAGGCTTCGCTGTTGGCATACCAGCCGCCTCGATCCACGCCCCAGAGCAGGCGCGGACGCGCATCGGCGCGAAAGGCGTCGATATCGTCGTCGCGACGGAAATTACTGAATTCGGCATCCAGGCCGGCCCGAAACGGCGCGGTTGGCGTGAGCATTTCCAGGCGGGCCTGGGGCATGCGTTTATACGGGTCGTTGCTGAAGGCACGGTCGAGATTGTCGTTGTCGTAATCGTCGAGCGTCTGAAAATCCTGGGCCAGCAGGGTAAAGCGGATGCCGGTATCCACCGCGGTCAGGCGTACTGCCTGTTCCAGCTGCGAGGTCGAGCTGCCGGCCAGGCCGTTGCTCAGGTCGTCGAAATAATCGTCGTCGCTGACCCGCGTGTAGTTGGCCTCGATACCCACATGCGGGCTGAGCTGGCCGATATGTTCGAAATGGAACAGGGCACGGTCATCGTCGTATTCGTTGTCGCTGGGCAGATATTCGCCATCGAATTCGCCGCGGTGGTGTTGCTGCAGATACCGGAACTGGCCGCCCAGCTGCAGGCCGCGCTTGGCCAGGATGCGCGGCACGAGGGTGGCATCGTAGTTGGGCGCGAGGTTGAAGTAATAAGGCACCGCCAGTTCGAAGCCGGAATCACTGGTACTGCCGAAGGTCGGCGGCAATACGCCGGTATGGCGCTTGTCGTCGATGGGGAAATTCAGATAAGGCGAATAGAACACCGGCACGCCGTAGAAGCGCATGACGGTATCGAAGGCCTCGCCGCGACCGGTGGTGCGATCCAGCTCGATACGGTCGGCCGAGAGCAGCCAGGCCTTGGTTTCGCCATCGCAGGTGCTGTAGTTGGCGTCGGTGAGTTCGAAGCGGCCCGCGCCGAGCGCGTTGACAGTGGCCGCCTCACCGCGCCCGCCGTTGGTGAGTACCGAATAGCGGGCCTGATTGAATTCACCGGTTTCGTCGTTGATGAGCACATCGCCGTTGTCGGCGGTCAAGAACAGCCCCGGGCGATAATATTGCAGCCCGTTGCGTGCCTGGGCGCGCCCGCTTTTGCGGTCGTAACGCACGAACGGGGCTTCCAGCGCCTGACCGTTGCGTTCCAGGCGCACATTGCCGGTCGCCTCGGCGACCTCGTTCTCCAGGCTGGCCTGATCGGCGACCAGGGTGGACTCCGCGCTCGGCTCGGGCAGGGCGATCGGCGGCGTGTCGACAGCACACCCCATCTCCGCGGCAATGCTAGGCTTGGCCGCCAGCGTGCCCGCACATACCAGCGATACGCTCATGACCAGCGGCGTGAGTGCAGGCAGGCGCAGGGCAAAACGGCCACGCATCAACGCGGCGTGGCCCGTACGGCACGCGGTATCGAAACGATCAGCACCCAAACGACCAGTACCGAAACGACAATAGTGAACAGCGATACGAATCACGGCGGGATATCTCACCCTTGGACACGACGACGCGCCGGCCGTTGGCCAGGCAGCGGCGCCGCAGAAAGCGGTTGTGTTCGCAAGCGAACCCCCAAGTTCGCCCGATTATGCGCACCCGGTGGAATACCCGCAATAAAACGACGCCACGCGCGGCCTGTCGCGAGTACGGCATGAGTGTGGCCAGCGATCCGCGGCGTGCCGCCCTTGAAGCCTGGGTAGCCGGACAACTGGGCGCCGATCCGAGCTGGGCGGTGGCCTCGGCGGATGCAAGCTTTCGGCGTTATTTTCGTGCGCAAGTCGAACAGTCGGGCAAGACGACGAGCTATATCGCCATGGATGCGCCGCCCGAGCGCGAAGACAATCCCGCGTTTGTGCGTATTGCCGAACTCATGGCCGCGGCCGGGTTGAACGTGCCGCGCGTGCTCGCGGCCGACTACGAGCGGGGTTTTCTGCTGCTCACCGATCTGGGCACGAAGACCTTTCTCGATGTGCTCGATGCCGACAATGCCGACGCACTGTTCGGCGCGGCCACCGGCGCACTCATCGACTGGCAACAGGCGAGCGCGCCGGGCGTGCTGGCCGACTACGATCGCGCCACGCTCGCTGTCGAACTGGAACTGTTTCGCGACTGGTATCTGGCCCGACATCTGCGCTATACGCCCACCGCCGGCGAGCATGCCGATATCGACCGGGCCTTTGCTTTTCTGCTCGATGAAATCTGTGCCCAGCCCAGGGTTTACGTGCATCGCGACTATATGCCGCGCAACCTCATGATCAGCCATCCGCTGCCCGGCGTGCTCGATTTTCAGGATGCCCGTTACGGGCCGGTGACCTACGATCTGGCCAGTCTGTTTCGCGATGCCTTCATCAGCTGGCCGGCCGGGCGCATCGACGGTTGGGTACGCCATTACTGGGACGCCGCGCGCGAGCGCGATATTCCGGTCGGCGACGATTTCGATGCCTTCAAGCGCGATCTCGCGCTCATGGGTGCGCAGCGTCATCTGAAGGTGCTGGGGATCTTTGCGCGTATTGCCCATCGGGATGGCAAGCCGCGCTATCTGGCCGATACGCCGCGCTTCGTGCGCTATCTCGAGCCGGTGGTGGCGGCCTACGAGCCGCTGGCCCCGCTGGCACCCCTGCTGGCGAAAACCGCCCCATGAGCGCGCCCATGAAAGCCATGATTCTGGCCGCCGGGCGCGGCGAGCGCCTGCGCCCGCTCACCGACGAAATGCCCAAGCCGTTGATCGAGGTCGGTGCCACTTCGCTGATCGGCCATCATCTCGAGGGCCTGGCCGAGGGCGGCTTCGAGGACGTCGTGATCAACGTCGCCTATCGCGGCGAACAGATCGTCGATGCACTCGGCGACGGCCGCGCCTGGGGACTGCGCCTGCACTACAGCCGCGAAACGCCCGGCGAGCTGGATACCGGTGGCGGCGTACGTCGTGCCCTGCCGCTGCTGGGCGAAGCCCCGTTTGCCCTGATCAGCGCCGACGTATTCACCGACTACGACTATGCCCGGCTGCACGAACGCCGCCATGCCGACGTGCACTGCGTGCTGGTCGATAATCCGCAACATCATGCCCAGGGCGACTTCGGCCTGGTCGAAGGCCGGTTGGTGGACGACGAGCCACGCCTGACCTATGCCGGAATCGGCGTGTTCGACCCGGCGCGTTTTGCCGCGATGGATACGAAACGCTTTGCGCTGTCCGCGGTCATACGCAAGGCACTGGCACAAGGCACGGCCAGTGGCGAACATCATCAAGGCGCCTGGATCGATGTCGGGCGGCCCAGCGCGCTCGATGCGGCCCGCCGTGCGGCCGTGGGTGGCCGAGGCCGAAACCGCTGTTAGAATCCCCGGCTTGTCGCGCCCGCCAGGCAGAGTCGATGGGGCAGGTGCATCGTCAAGACAATGGAGAAGCCGCATGCCGGCGAGTAGGTCGAATTTGCTGATCCGGGTACTGTTTTGCGGGCTCATGATCCTCGCAGCCAGCGGCTGCGCATCGCATACGATGATCGCGCCCAGCGCGCCCGACGAAAGCGCGCTCGCGCCGGCCGAGCAGGCACTGGCCAAGGCGCGCGCCGCCGATGCCGACGAGTTCGCCCCGCGGACGGTGGATGCCGCCCGCCGGCGCATCGCGGTTGCCCGCGATATTCTGTTCGGCGCCGCCCGCGCCGATCGCGCACTCACCGATAAGGAGCGCGCCCGGGTCGAGGCGCTGGTCGAGGCCGCCGAGCTCGATGCCCGGGCCGCGCTGGCCCAGACCCAGGCCACGGCGGTACAGACCAAACTCGCCCAACTGCAGGCCGAACTCGATGGCCAGGCCGGTTCGGCCACGGAGACCGCGCCATGAAAAATACCTGGTTGATTGCGCTCGGCCTGGTCCCGGTACTGGCCGGCTGTTCGGTGTTCGAATCCAACGTGGTTCCGCCCAGCCCGGCGTTGACCGGGGTCAATGCCCAGAACGCGGCCTGGCAGAGCCAGATTCAGCGCGTCCAGGACGGCGACGCGCGTTTTGCGCCGCTCGAAGACGCGCGCGCCGCACTCGCCGAAGCTGAAGCTCAGCCGCAGGTCGCGGATTATGCGGCCGACGAACTCGCGGGCGCACGCAGGGCCTTCGAGCAGGCCGAACAGGGCTGGCAGGCGTTGGCCGGCAAGCGACGCCCGGCCAGCGATGCGCTAGGCGAGGTGGCCGAACAGGCGCACCGGGCCCAACGTTTGGCCGAGATCGCCCGCTATACCGCCATTCGCGAGATCAATCTGGAAACGCTGATCGCCGTCAACGACAAGCTCAAGGCGCGCGCCGCCGAGCAGCCTACGCCTGCACCGGCTAGCGCTTCAGGCAGTGGTGCGCGCGATGTGCGGCCTGTCGCCAAGGCCGATCAGGCACTGGTTGGCCAGCAGGTGGTACCGGATCGTTTCGGCGGCGTGTCGTTCGAAACCGGCACCGCGCGCATGAAAACCGAATCCCAGGTCGTAGTGCGTCAGCTCGCCGAATTGCTCAAGGCACATCCGACCGTAGGCGTGGCGATTTTTGGTCATACCGACAGCGTCGGCCCGTCGCCGGAATCCATCGACCGCTTCGTGGCCGCCAATCCGGGCCTGGAAAAACAGGCGCCTACCCGCGAAGACAAGGTGCGTGCGTTCAACCTCGCGCTCTCGGCGGCGCGGGCCCGGGCGGTGGCACAGCAACTGGTGGAAAACGGTATCCCGGCACGCCGGATCGGCGCGCGCGGCTTTGGCGATACGCGCCCGGTGGCCTCCAACGATACCGCCGAAGGCCGGCGGGCCAATCGCCGTATCGAGGCGGTAATCGTGCCCGGGCCTGACAGCCCGCAAGCCCAGCGCGCCCGCGCCGGCTCTTAATTCAATCCGGCACTCAAACAGCTGACCTGGTCAGCTGTGTTCAATGGCTTCGCCGCCGCTGAGTAGGATGGGCACGGGCTGCGTGCCCGCGCGTGCATAGCCTAGTGCAGGCTGCGGATCACGCCCACGGCGATACCTTCCACCGCCAGCGATTCGCGCTCGGTATCGACCACGATATCGTCGTAGTCGGGGTTTTCGGCCTGAAGCCGCGCGCGCCGACCGTCACGGGCAAAACGCTTGACCGTGACCTCGTCGTCCACCCGGAACACCGCGACCTGACCGGTCTGTACTTCGCTGGCACGGGCAACGGCCAGCAGGTCGCCATCGAAAATGCCGATGCCGGTCATGCTGTCGCCGCTGACCCGCAGCAGATAGTCGGGCGTGCGCGAAAACAGTGTGGCATCGACCTGGCAATGGCGTTCCACGTGTTCGACGGCCAGCAGCGGCGCGCCTGCGGCCACGCGCCCGATCACCGCAAGATTGAGCGCATGGCTTGATGCGATCGTATCGGGTTCGGGCGTGTCCTCCGCCGCGGTCAGCCGAATGCCGCGGCTCAGGCGTGCATTGAGTTCGATAAAGCCCTTGCGCTCGAGCGTGCGCAAGTGCGCCTGCGCCGCGTTGGCCGAAGCAAAACCCAGGGCTTCGGCGATTTCGGCGCGGGTGGGTGGCGTATGCCGTTCTTCGATCGTATCCCGGATGAAGGCATACACCCGGCGCTGCTTCTCGGTAAGCTCGTTCATCGTGTAAGGATATCCAGTTGTAGCGCGCCCACGCAACGAATTCGTTGGGATGGCCCCATTTGACGCGCTGCAACACGGGCGTTATCGTATATACATGCTGCAACGCAGCAAACGAAAAGAACCTATTTGTGAGAGGGCCAACCATGAAGATTCAGGAAATCGTTTCGGATGTGCGTAATCGCGTCGGTACCGTCGGGCGCAACTACCAGGATGCCTTCAAGGCCTATTTCGATGCCCAGCGCAAGGCTGTGGGTGTCGTGACCAAGAATGGACAGACCTTGGCGAACACGGAAATCGGCGCGGCCAAGAATATCTTTGCCGCTGCCCGTTCGAGCTTCGACAAGGCGCGCACCGATGGCGTTCGCAAGGTGGCCAACAACCCGCAGGCCTATGTGCCCAACGGCCGCGACCAGATCGTGTCGGCCTACAAGGACACCATCGACCTGCTGGTACAGACCACCAACGAACTCACCAGCGTTGTGACCAGCGGTTACAAGACGGTGATTGCCAAGCTCTCCGGCGAAACGCCGAAGAAGACCGCGACCACGCGCAAGCGTACGGCCTCCAGCGCTGGCGAGACGACCAAGCGCGCTACGAGCAGCAGCCGTGCCAAGACCAGCGCGAGCAAGACGACGGCCGCCAAGCGCAAGACCGCGTCCACGCGCAAGAGCACGGCCAGCGCCTCGACCGCGAAGTCGAGCACTGCGACCACGCGCAAGCGGAGCACCGCCAAGAAGGCGAGCGCGCCGGCGCCGTCGAACAGCGCCGAGGCCACGCCCGGCAGCAGTGACAGCAGCGCCTCGTAAGCCAACGCTGGCTATCGAGCGCTCGCAAGGCGCAACGAAAAAGCCCGGCTTCGGCCGGGCTTTTTTGTGTCTGCTATAGCACGGCGTCGCCCGGAGCCGGGCGCTCAATCGAACAAGGGCTTGCGTGATGACCCAGGAAACTGAGTTGGCTGCGCTCAAGAAGAATATCGTTCGCAAATGAACGCGAAGAAACGCAAATGAGGCCAACAAGCGGATAGGCCGAAGGGCGTGTCATGAGCGCTTCAAGCCTTATGCGCAGTTTGTACGTTCACAAGAAGGTTCTTGATTACATATAAAGTTCAGCAGGCAGCGTGAAGACTCGCGCCCGGGCCTTGGAGTGCGCTGTCTTTCGCCTTATTCGCGTGCCTTCGCGTTCATTGGCGGACAACCTGCTTTCTTGAGCAGAGAAGGCTTACGCGGCGGGCACGTCCTTGTGGTGCTCGCTGATCGCGTAGGCGCAGTGATTGTGGATTGATGAGAAGTCGGCTGATTCAGCGACGCCAGAGCAGGGTTCCCGCGGCTTGACCGCGGGATGCGATCGCTGATGTCAGCCGGACTTCGAATCGAACGAAGGCTCAGCTGGCGGGCCGATCCTTATCGTGTTCGATCATGGCGTAGGCCGAATGGTTGTGGATCGATGAGGAGTCGGCATTCTCGGCAACTTGAGCAGGGTTCCCGCCGCTTGTCGGCGGGCTGCGCTTGCCGATGTATGCCGGACTTCGAATCGGACGAAGGCTCAGGCGGCTGGCTGATCCTTATCGTGTTCGATCATCGCGTAGGCCGAATGGTTATGGATCGATTCGAAGTTCTCCGACTCCACCACGTAGTAGCGAAAACGCGGATCGTCATTCAGGCACTGGGCGATATCGCGGACTACGTCCTCGACGAATTTCGGGTTTTCGTAGGCGCGCTCGGTGACCGCCTTTTCATCAACGCGCTTGAGAATGCCGTACAGCTCGGAAGAGGCCTGGGCCTCGGCGATATCGACGAGTTCTTCCAGCCAGAAGAAGTCGGTTGCGCGCACGCGAATGGTAATCAGAGACCGCTGGTTGTGGGCGCCGTAGTCGGAGATGTCCTTGGAGCAGGGGCATAGCGTAGTGACCGGCACCTTCACCTCGACATACAACTCGGTGCGATCACCGCGCTGATCGCCGATGAAGGCGACGTTGTAGTCCATGACGCCTTTTTCCCGTGTCACCGGCGCGTACTTGTCGATGAAGTAGGGAAAGCGCATCTCGATATGGCCGTTATCGGCCTCGAGACGCTCGGTCATTTCGCCGAGCATGGCACGAAACGATTCCACCGTGATCTGATGCTCGTGTGCATTGAGAATCTGCACGAAGCGCGACATGTGGGTGCCCTTGAAGTGATGGGGCAGGTTCACGTACATGCCGAAGGTGGCCACCGTGCTTTGATGGCCGCCGACCCGTTGCTCGATCGACACGGGATGGCGGATATCGCAGATGCCCACTTTGTTGATCGCCAGATGGCGCGGGTCGGCGCGCCCCTGAACGTCTTCGATCCCGGCGCTGGTGCGCTCGCGCGAAGTCGAGGCAGTGCTGTTGCTGGCGCCCTGCGCCTTGGCCACGGTACTCATCGTGTTGCGATTCCAGTCAGGCGAATCGGCCGCCCTGCCGATCCAAAGCGCGCCATCTTAGCGCGCGGGCGATCAGCCGACAAAGCGACCGGTATCGATGATGGGGCCGATTCGCCCGGGTGCAAGCTTCGGAAGCGCTGCCCAGCCTGCGGCGAGATTGCGCAGAGCTTCCCTAGCCCGGCGGCCAGGAAAATTCGCGCCCGCCGAGAATATGCACGTGCAGATGAAATACGCTCTGGCCGACGGCCTCGCCGTTGTTGACCACCAGCCGGAAGGCCTCGCCGTAGCCTTCGTCGCGCGCGACCTGACGGGCAGTCAGCAAAAGATGGCCGAGTAGCGCCTGATCGTCGTCTTGCGCATTGACGAGCATGTCGATCGGCTTTTTCGGGATGACCAGGATATGCATCGGCGCCTGGGCGTTGATGTCCCGAAAGGCCAGGCACTGGTCGTCTTCGTAGACGATATCCGCGTCGATCTCGCGATTGATGATCTTGGAGAAGATGGTGTCGCTCATGCGTTGATCCTTTTTTCGGTGAGCGGTCTTGTGTGCACGCATTGTGTCAGAAGCGCTCACGCAATTCGCAATAGTGGCGCGAAGCCCCCGCATGGGTTTACCGTCAGCGATGCGAACAGCGTCGGGGCCGGCGCTACCGAGGAAGATATCCAGACCAGGACAAAGCAATAATGAACTATCTCGTGACTGGCGCGACCGGTTTCATCGGTCGTTTTCTTGTCGAAAAACTGCTCGCCCGGCGCAACGCGACGGTATATGTGCTGATGCGTAGAGCCAGTGCCGATCGCTACGAAGGGCTGTGCGAGCGCCTGGGGGTGAGTGAGGATCGCCTGATCCCGGTCTGGGGCGATATCACCCGGCGCGGGATCATCGACCGCGAGGCGCTCGAGCATTTGTCGGGCCACATCGATCATGTCTTTCATCTGGCCGCGGTCTACGACATGAACATGACCGATGAGCAGGCCGACAAGGTCAACAACGAGGGCACGGCCAATATCGTGGCACTCGCCGGGGCACTGGCCAACGAGTCGGGCAGCAAGCCCTGTTTTCATCATGTGTCGTCGGTGGCGGTGGCCGGCGCCGATTACGAGGGCGTATTCACCGACCAGATGTTCGACGAGGGCCAGCAGGTACGCCATCCCTATTATCGAACCAAGTTTCAGTCCGAGGCGATCGTACGCGAGCATTGTAAGGTGCCGTGGCGCGTCTATCGGCCGGGGATGGTGGTGGGCCATTCCGAAACCGGCGAAATGGACAAGATCGACGGTCCGTATTATTTCTTCAAGCCGATCAAGCGCATCCGCGACAACGTGCCGAAATGGCTGCCGCTACTCGGCATCGAGGGCGGACAGATGCCGGTGGCCCCGGTCGACTATGTGGTCGATGCGATGGTGCATATCGCCCACAAGAAGAACCTCGACGGTCAGGCCTTCTTTCTGATCCAGGACGAGCCGCCGACCGCCGGCGAGATGCTGCGTATCTTCATGCGCGCCGCGCATGGCCCGGATATCGTGCGCCGGCTGCCCACCCATGAATGGCCGGCCAATATCGAGCAGCAGCTCAAGCGTCTGGCCGGCAATATTCCGAAAGCGGAATGGCTGGAAAAGCGTATTTCCAAACGTATCGGCGTGCCGCTGTCGATTCTCGGCTATGTGAACAATCGCGCCATATTCGAGGACGTCAACACCCAGGCCGCGCTCAAGGGCAGCGGCATTCATTGCCCGCGCCTGGAAGACTATGCCGAGACGCTATGGCAGTACTGGGAAATGCATATGGACTGCGATGTCCATGTGCCGGAAAAACTGCTGCGGCGTATGCAGGGCAAGGTGGTGGTCATTACCGGCGCCTCCAGTGGCATCGGTTTCATGACATCGAAAAAGCTGGCCCGGGCCGGGGCCACGATCTGCATGATCGCGCGTACCCCCGACAAGCTCGAAGAAACGCGGGCCATCGTCGACAAGATGGGCACAGGCAAGGCGTTTGCCTATCCCTGTGATCTGAGCGACATGGAAGCGATCGACGAATGCACCAAGAAGATCCTCGTCGATCATCACCATGTCGATATTCTGGTCAATAATGCCGGGCATTCGATCCGCCGCGGCGTGTTCGAGTCGCTCAATCGTTTTCACGATTACGAGCGCACCATGCAGCTCAATTACTTCGGCGCGATCCGGATGATATTCAACTTCCTGCCGGCGATGGCCAAACGCCGCACCGGACATATCATCAATATCTCGAGTATCGGCTGTCTGACCAACGTGCCGCGGTTCTCGGCCTATGTGGCCTCCAAATCCGCGCTGGATGCGTTTTCACGCTGCCTGTCACCGGAGGTGGCGTCGCGCAATATCGATCTGACCACCATCTACATGCCGCTGGTGCGCACGCCCATGATCGCGCCCACCAAGCTCTACGATTACGTGCCCACGCTCACCCCCGAGCAGGCGGGCGACATGATCGTGTCCGCGATTCTGGAAAAACCCAAGCGGATTGCCTCGCCGCTGGGCACCACCGCACAGATCAGCTATGCGCTCTGGCCCAAGGTCAACGACTTCGTGCTGCACAAGGCATTCCACATGTTCCCGTCGTCGAAGGCAGCCCGTGGCGGGCGCTCGGCCGAGGCCGAAAAGCCCAATATCCCGGGGCGCGTGCTGGCCGCTTTGTTGCCGGGCCCGTACTGGTAGACGCCGGCCAGGCCCGGGCATGAAAAAAGCCGCCCTCGGGCGGCTTTTTTCGTGAACCCGTGTTGGTACGCGGGGTCAGTCGTCGTCGCCGTTGTGGCGCAGGTCACGACGTTCGGACACGGCCTTGGCCAGCTCGGCGAGCAGGGTGTCGGTGTCGTCCCAGTGCAGGCAGGCATCGGTGATCGAAACGCCGTATTCGGGCTCGACCCCGGGTACGAGCTTCTGGTTGCCTTCCTTGAGATGGGATTCGATCATCACGCCGAAGATGGCACGGCTGCCGGCCGCGATCTGGCCGGCCACGTCGTCGCCGACTTCCAGCTGTTTCTTGTGTTGCTTGCGGCTGTTGGCATGCGAAAAATCGATCATCAGCCGGCCGGACAGCTGGGCCTGTTCGAGCAGGGCCACCGCGCCGGCGACCGAATCGGCATCGTAGTTGGGCCCGTTCGCGCCGCCACGCAGGATGATATGCGTATCGCGATTGCCTTCGGTGGCAAAGATCGCGGACTGGCCTTCCTTGGTCAGCGACAGGAAGTGATGCGGATGATGGGCGGCACCCACTGCGTCCACCGCAATCTTGATGGAACCGCCGGTGCCGTTCTTGAAACCGACCGGGCAGGACAGCCCCGAGGCCAGCTCTCGATGGCCCTGGCTTTCGGTAGTGCGGGCGCCGATCGCGCCCCAGGCCACCAGATCGGCCAGATACTGCGGCGAAATCAGATCAAGAAACTCGACGCCGGCAGGAATGCCCTGATCGGCGAGCTTGAGCAGCAGTTCGCGTGCCAGGCGGATGCCCTTGTTGATCTTGAACGAATCATCCATGTCCGGGTCGTTGATCAGACCCTTCCAGCCCACCGTCGTACGCGGCTTTTCGAAATATACGCGCATGATGATGAGCAGATCGTCGGCATAGCGATCGCGCGCATCCGCGAGTTTCTTGGCATATTCGAGTGCGGCATCCACGTCGTGGATCGAACAGGGGCCGACCACGACCAGCAGGCGATCGTCCTCGCCATGCAGAATCTTCTGAATGGCCGTGCGGGTATTGAATACCGTCTCGGAAGCGGCTTCGCTGACCGGCAGCTCCTCGAGCAGCGCCTGCGATGAAATCAATTCCTGAATGCCCTTGATACGGAGATTGTCGGTTTCGTGCATGGTGATTCGGGCGAAAGCGGCCGGCGACGACCGTATAAAAAATGAGCGGCGAGTCTAGCAGACGTACCGTGATTTCAGGCATGTCGCGCGTATACCGATAGTGACCCGGTGTTCGCGCCGGTCAATCGCGGCGTCCGTATGCCCTGGCATCGCGTAACGGGCACAACGGCGTCGCCTGTTATAGCGCACGCCCTGCAGGCGTTTGAAAGGAAAGTAATCGATGACTATCACGCGTATCGGCCTGGCCGTTTTGGTAATCGCGCTCATTGCCGCCTGGTTCGTGCTCAATCCCGGGCAATATCTGGGCGGTGCCTGTAGCGATCAGGTATTCAGCCTGGCCTGTTTCGAAAGCCAGCGCGCCGCGCTCGGTGAATTGGCAGCGGCGCACGGGCTGCTGTTCGCGGCCGGTTTCTTTCTGGTCTATGTGGCCGTCACCGCGATTTCGTTGCCGGGTGCGGCGGTCATGACCCTGATCGGCGGCGCGCTGTTCGGTCTGGCCGAAGGCACGCTGCTGGTGTCGTTCGCCTCGGCGATCGGCGCCACGCTGGCGTTTTTGATTGCCCGTTTCGTACTGCGCGAAAGCGTGCAGAAACGCTTCGGGTCACGCCTGAAAGCGCTCAATCGCGGCGTCGAGCGCGACGGTGCCTTCTATCTGTTCGCCTTGCGGCTGGTGCCGGTATTTCCGTTTTTCGTGATCAACCTGGCCATGGGGCTCACCCCCATTCGCACGCGCACTTTCTACTGGGTCAGCCAGCTCGGCATGCTGCCCGGCACGCTCGTCTACGTGAATGCGGGCACCCAGCTCGGGCAGGTCGAGTCCTTGTCGGGCGTGCTCTCGCCCGGGTTGATCGCTTCGTTCGTATTGCTGGGGCTGTTTCCGCTGATCGCGCGCAAGACGCTGGATTTCCTTGCCGCCCGCAAGGCGCTGGCCGGCTACGACAAGCCCCGGCATTTCGATCGGAACCTGATCGTGATCGGCGCCGGCTCGGCGGGGCTGGTGGCCTCGCTCATCGCGGCCACGGTCAAGGCCCGGGTTACGCTCATCGAAAAGAACGAAATGGGCGGCGACTGCCTGAATACCGGCTGCGTGCCGTCGAAAGCGCTTATTCGCACGGCCAGGCTCATGCACGAAATTCGGCATAGCCAGCGCTATGGGATTCGTTCGGCGAGCGTGAATTTTCATTTTCAGAATGTCATGGCGCGGGTGAAGTCCGTCGTGGCAACCATGGCACCGCACGATTCGGTCGAGCGCTACGAATCGCTGGGCGTGGACTGTATTCAGGCCGGCGCGCGTCTGGTCGACCCGTGGACCGTCGAAACCGACGACGGCAACCGCCTGACCGCACGCCATATCGTGCTCGCCACCGGCGCGGTACCGTTCGTGCCGGCCATCGACGGACTGGCCGATATCGACTATCTCACCTCGGATAATCTCTGGGATCTTAACGAACTGCCCGAACGGTTGGCGGTGATGGGCGCGGGGCCCATTGGCTGTGAAATGGCCCAGGCCTTCGCACGGCTCGGCAGCCAGGTCAAGCTCATCGAGCAGGGCGCGCGCATCCTCTCGGTCGAGGATGACGACATCAGCGCACAGATGCGTGACTTACTCATCGAAGAAGGCGTGACCGTGCGAACCGGGGTTCAGGTGACGGCGGCCGCCCGCACCAATCGCGAGACCGTACTGACCTGCAAGATGGGCGAACGCAAGATCGAGATCGGCTGCGATCGGGTACTGGTGGCGGTCGGCCGACGCGCGCGGACCCAGGGCATGGGGTTCGAAGAGCTGGGTCTGGTCAAGGACGGGCGTATCGCGGTGGATGAATATCTGCAGACCGCGCTGCCCAGCATCTATGCCTGTGGCGACGCCATCGGTGGTTATCAGCTCACCCATGCGGCCTCCCATGAAGCCTGGCATGCCACGGTCAACGCGTTGTTCGGCACGTTCAAGCGCTTTGCGGTGGATTACTCGAAGCTGCCCTGGTGTACGTTCACCGATCCGCAGGTCGCCCACGTCGGCCATAACGAAAACAGTGCCCGGGCGGCGTCTATCGAATACGAAGTCACCCGCTACGATCTGGCCGAACTCGATCGCGCGATTGCCGAATCGGCGCGCAACGGCGTGGTCAAGGTGCTCACCGTGCCAGGCAAGGACACCATCCTGGGCGCGACCATCGTCGGCGAGGCGGCCGGCGAACTGATCATCGAATTCGTGACCGCGATGAAGCACGGCATCGGCCTGAACAAGATGCTGGCGACCATTCACCCCTACCCGACGCTGGCCGAGGCCAATCGTTTTGCTGCCAGTGAATGGAAAAAAGCCCATGCGCCGGCGTGGGCCTTTCCCTGGCTGGCGCGGTTTCATGCCTGGCGACGTTGACAAAATTGGCCGCAGGGCCACTCGGTGTTTGCCCCTGAGAGCGTTGTAGCGCAGACGTAGTCGATCGCCCTTGAGGGCAAGATCGCGCCCGCGGCCCGGACCGAGACATCGGTCATACTGGGGCGATGTTTATCGCTTTGCTCACACTCGCCGCGCTGGCCACCGCCGCGCTATCGGGTATGGCCGGCATGGGCGGCGGGGCGATTCTGATCGCCGTGCTGTTCGCGCTGGGGATGCCGCCCGCACTGGCGCTGCCTCTGCATGCCGGCGTACAGCTGGCTTCGAATGCCTCGCGCAGCGTCGTTTATGGCCGTTATGTGCGCTGGCCCGCGCTGGGACTGTTCATGCTCACCGCGCTGCCGGGCCCGTTTATCGTCGCGCCATGGGTCGTCGATGCCAATCCGGACTGGATTCGCCTGATCATGGCCGTATTCGTGGCGCTGGCGGTGTGGCCGAGCTGGGCAGCGCGCTTGAAGATTCATGGCCGTACAGGCCTGCTCGTTGCCGGCGCGATCGCGGGTATTGTCGGGCCCGTGGTCGGGGCCACGGGTATTCTCGTCGCGCCATTCTTTCTGCGTGACGACTGGCGCAAGGAGCAGGTCATCGCGACCATGGCCGTCGCCCAGGCCTGTGGCCATCTACTCAAGATCGGCGCGTTTTCGCTCAACGGGTTCAATGTGTTCGCCCGTCTGGAACTGCTGGTGCCGATGGCGGTGGCCGCGCTGCTCGGCACGCTGCTGGGCCGATGGCTCAACGGCCGGTTCTCGGAAGCCGGCTTTCGCGGGCTCATTCGCGTGATCATGCTGGTGCTCGCGCTCAAGCTGGGCTGGGACGGCCTGGCCGGGCTGTTTGCCGGTTAGACTGACCCCGCGGTCGTTATGGCCGCGGCTGATACGACGACAAGGGAGGTACGCATGAGCCTGATGGATGCGCAGGATATCGAAGCCGTCATTCGCCGCAATGTGGGCGCGCCGGGCCAGCCCGCGTTTCGGGTGCTGGCGGTCGAGCCAGCCCATGTGGATGTCTGCCTGCCATTCGATACGGGCATGACCCGCCTGGGCGATACGATTTCCGGACCCGTGCTCATGACCGCGGCGGATGCCGCCATGTATGCCGCCATCATCGCCCACGTGCCGGACGGCGAATATGCCGTGACCAGCCATTTTCATATCGACTTTCTGCGTCGGCCGAAAGCCGCCGACGTGCTGGCCCGGGCTCATTTGCTGCGCGTGGGCCGGCGCTCGGTGACCTGTCGGGTCGAATTGTTCTCGCAGGACTTCGACACGCTCGTCGCCCATGTCAGCGGCGGCTATGCACGCATGGGTACGGCCACCAGCGGAACCGGTTGACGACCGGCTACCAGCGATCGATCGCGGCGCGGGCAGCGCCGTTAGCCGGGCGTGCGATCAGCCCGCTCTGGGTCAGGGCGATATCGTAGGCCGCGCCGTCGGCCATGGGCAGATAGGTCGCACTGCCATAGCGTGCGTCGACCAGTCGGGCCCAGTCCGGCATACGCCGGGCCAGCGCAAAC
Source organism: Salinisphaera sp. T5B8 (assembly GCF_040361255.1). NCBI lineage: Bacteria > Pseudomonadati > Pseudomonadota > Gammaproteobacteria > Salinisphaerales > Salinisphaeraceae > Salinisphaera > Salinisphaera sp. T5B8. Next base: position 84,213 of record NZ_APNG01000018.1, read on the forward strand.
GCGTTGACGCCCGGCTCGGTCTCATCGAGTGCGATCACGCTGCGCGGCCGGTTTTGCTCGTCGTCGATATCGCGATAGCGCCCGCTCAGACGTTCCAGTCGGAATAGCGCGTCAAAGCCCAGCAGATTGGCCCAGGCGCGCCATTTGAGTACTCGTGCATCGAGCTGGAATTCGTCGCCGGCAAGTTCGAACACGCGCGGCGTGGCGTTGCCGCGGGTTAGCGTCGCCTGGAAACGTTGATCGGCCACCGCTTGTAAATGTAGCTGGGCGACCGGTTGCTCATAGCTCAGACGCTGGTAGGTATGCAGATTGAGCAACAACGCGCCCATGAGTACGGCAATCGCCAGGCACAGGCCGCCGCCCATGCCCGAGCGAGATGCTGCGCCCACGCGTCGTTGGCGAAGCCGCGCGCTGCAACGCCCAAGCTGGATCACGCCCAGCGCGGCGAGCAGGGCCAGCAGGCAATAGACAACCGTTATCGTGGGCGCTTGCGGCATGGCCGAGTCCGGGGCGGGCGTACGCGGTGATTTCGCTTCACCGGACGTTGCGCGAATGCAAACCGCTCGGCAAATGAACGTGACCTGCGTCGGCGGTGTTCAACCTGCCGTCTTGTGCGCAAATCAACGCAAAGGCCGCAAATCAGGCGAAAATACAAATAGTACAAGGGGCACCAGATCAGTGCTGAGAGCCCTTTGCCGGAGCGCTCGCACAATCCAAAAACCGACGCGCATTGGCGTGTATTCGCGTTCATTCGCGCACAGGACCTGTCTTAAGAAACGACACAAAAAAAGCCGGCCTGACGACAGGCCGGCTTTTCGGATGCGCCGTGCGGTGCTTACTAGCGCGACTTGACCACGCGATAGAGCCACAGCAGCAGAATCGCACCCAGAATGGCGATCACGAAACTGCCCAGGTTGAAACCCGATACCGTGCCCATGCCGAGCGCGGTCGAGATGAAGCCGCCGAGTACGGCACCGAGAATGCCGATGACAATGGTCACGATGATGCCGCCCGGGTCCTTGCCCGGCATCAGTAGTTTGGCGACGGCGCCGGCGATCAGGCCGAAGATGATCCAGGCGATAATGCCCATGGTTTGATCCTTTGCATTGGAGAACAGCCCGCACTGTGCGCGTGACCTGGCGGCCGCACAAGCGGGGAATTCTACGTCTTGCGTCGGTAGCGATCCTTTGCGCGCCGGCCCTTGGCGGCCCAGGCTGTGTGAAAACGCTCCCACCGGCTAAACTTCTCTCAGG